>JBDTTK010000024.1:0-15034 GCA_039930685.1 Bryobacteraceae bacterium
GCAGTTTCGCAGGGATTCGGGTAGACGCCGCCGGCAACGAGACCGGAGAAATGCGCCATGTCGACGAGCAAGATAGCTCCGACGGAGTCGGCGACTTCGCGGAACTTCTGAAAGTCGAAGATGCGCGAATAGGCACTTCCACCGGCGATGATCATTTTCGGCTTGTGCTCGGCGGCGGTGCGCGCCAGCAGGTCGTAATCGATCCGTTCGTCTTCCTTGCGGACCTGGTAGCCCACGACCTTGTAGGTCTTGCCCGAAAAATTGAGTGGATGGCCGTGCGTCAGATGGCCGCCGTGGGCCAGATCCATGCCGAGGATCGTGTCGCCGGGGTTCAGGACTGCAGCCATCGCAGCTTGGTTTGCCTGGGAGCCTGAATGCGGCTGGACGTTGGCATACTCGGCGCCAAAGAGTTTCTTTGCGCGGTCGCGCGCGAGGTTTTCGACGACGTCGGTGAATTCGCAGCCGCCGTAGTAGCGGCGTCCGGGGTAGCCCTCGGCGTACTTGTTCGTAAAGACGCTCGCGGTTGCCTCGAGGATTGCTTCCGAGGTGAAGTTTTCGCTGGCGATCAATTCGAGGCCGCCGTGTTGGCGTTCGGTTTCATGCCGGATGGCGTCGAAGATTTCGGGGTCCACTTCAGCGAGGGGGCGGCGCATGCGTTCTTGTTCAGTCATCAGGTGCTGTTTCCTTCGGGCGTACCGGGCTCAAGCCGGACGCTCAGTTGGCATCATCGATCGACGATCATTCCAGCCGCTGCCGGTTGCACCGGCCCGCATCGAAACGGTGTCGTGGAGCCAGCCGGTTTGCTTCACCGCCAGCGTCCGGACAGGACTCGGCCGCGGACGAGCCCGCGAAACTGGAGGGATCGCCGTTCGGCGGAACCCCAATTCTAACATCCGGGATGCGTACCGTTAACGAAATTTGAAATGGCGTACGTTATTGCGGATCCGAGTCGTCTTCCGGTTCTTCCTCGAGCAACTCAGCCTGCGAAGCGAACCGCTTCAGGACCTTGATCGAATTCGAGGTGCCGAATCCCGCTGTCCGCAGTTTGCGGAACGCCGAAGCGAGCTGGCGCTCGTCTTTGAGCAGGGCGCCCAAGTCCTTGCCGCGAAACTTACGGGCCAGGAATGTCTCGATGAGAGCGGTTTCGTCAACCTCGCGGAATGCCTCGGTGACAGCACCCTCGGCGACTTCCGGGGAAACCCGGCGCGCTCTGAGGTCGCGAAGAACGCGCATGCGGCCCTGCGACTGGTTTTCGATTCTCGCGGCCGCGAAGGACTCCGCCATGCGTTGGTCGTTGAGATAGCCGGCGTCGGTCAGCTTTACGATGACGCCGTCGATGTCGGCCGCGGACGCCGCCCGCAGTTTGAGTTTTGTTCGTAACTCACTCACTGACAGCGCCCGGGCCGAGAGCAGGGACAGGGCGCGGTTCATGAGGCCTTCCGGGTCCAGGGGTTTCGCCGGGGGCGCAGGATACCGCGGCCGATTTCCAAATGACGGCACGATCGAAATTGTACGCTACACTTGGTATAGAAAAGGCTAAGACCCACCGATCACTGCGCTAGAGACAGAAGTTTCCCGCCTCCAGCTTCGGAACGGTGGGCAATTTACGATGGAGGAGCCGAACATGGAAGACGACAGCAAACTTTCTTTTTTCTTTTTGGGTCTAGGTCTCGGTGCCGCTCTGGGCATTCTTTTCGCTCCGAAGTCCGGTGAAGAAACCCGGGACTTTCTGCGCAGCAAGGCGGGCGAAGGCTCAGACTATTTGAAGCGTCAAAGCGAGACTGTGGTGGACGCCGCGGGCAACGTAATCGAACGCACCCGGACGGCCGCCGGCGAGGCTCTCGACAAGACAAAAACGACCGTGGTCCGCCAGAAAGACAACCTTTCGGCAGCCATGGAAGCCGGTAAGCAAGCGTATCGCGAAGCGGTCGCCGGCGGGCCGTCCGAAGGCGTCTAAACACCAAACCAAAGGTTTTTACGTGGACCAGACAGTTCTTATCCTGATGATCGTAGTCAGCGCGATTTCGGCGGTGGCACTGTGCGTCCAGGCCGGGATGCTTTTTGGCATTTATCGGACCTCGAAGGCGACCCACGACAAGATTGTGGTCGTCCTTCCGAAGCTCGAGAAACTGCTTGAGACGTCCCAGGACGCGCTGGAGCAGAGCAAGAAGCAGATTCTGGACATCACCACGAAAACCAACCTGATTCTGGATTCGACGAGAGAGCAGTTAGGGAAGGTCGATGATCTGCTGACCGACGCGTCCTCCCGGGCGCGCGTGCAAATGGATCGGGCCGAACTGGTTCTCGACGACGCGATGAGCCGCGCACAGGAGACGGTCGCGGTGGTCCACGGCGGGGTAATGCGACCGCTGCGAGAGATACAGGGCGTGACCGCCGGCCTCCGAACCGCATTTCAAGTCCTGCTGCGGGGAAGCCGTCCGACGGTTGCGCATGTGACTCAGGACGAAGAGATGTTCATTTAGGCCGCGGCCGCGATTCCGCTTTCACGAAGAGCGACGGCGCTTGCGCCGTCGTTTTTTGCTTTCCAGCTCTTACAATCTCGTCGCAAACCGATGAGGCTGAAGGGCAGATGAATACCAAGGGAATCATAGATCTTTTCCGAGCGTCGTTGGCTACAGAACTCGAGCACAAGCAGGAGAATCAGGCGACTGCGCAGTTGCGCCGCGCGATCGCGTTGTTCGAATCCAACCCCAGCAGCGCAATCCGCACCATTCGGCAGTTGCAAGAGGACGATCCTCGAGGGTTTGCGATCAACGCGGTGCGAACTCTGGTTGAGGATGCGCCGTCGCCGGCGACGGAATATCTTGCGGGCATCGTTGTCAACGGCGATCTGCTCGTCGAGCCTCTGTTCGATTTGTCTCTACTCAGTCTGAACTCCGCCATCTCGCTTGCCGGCGAGGTATCGCCGATGATCCCGATGCTCGATGTGAAACTCGTGCGGCGGTTGCTTGACGATCTGCCGGTCGCGGAGGAGCAGACGGCGCTGCGGACGCTGGCGATCGTTTCCGCTATCAGCGACGGCCGTCGCTTGCTTCCACATCTCAACCGGATCATCCGGCATCCATCCCGCAGGGTGCAGTCGAAGGCGGCCCGCCTGATTTCCCGCATTCACCAGTCGCAAGCCATCGCTGAATCGCTTTCGAACCAGGCTGGCGATCGCAAGGACCCGCGCATCTTAGCCAACGCGATGGAAGACATCGAAGCGACGGCGGGGACGGCCGAATTCCTTTGGCAGTCAGCGAACGACCCTAATCACCGAGTATCGACGACGGCACTCGCCGCTCTTGCCTGCGGCGGCAGTTGCGATGCTATCGAGCGGCTCCTCGGTCTTACCGCCGATCCGCGCCCGGTCTATCGCGCAGCAGCGGCATGGGCCTTGGGGCGGGTCGGAACGCCGGAGTGCGAGGCCGCGCTGCGGGATATGGTGCGAGACGCCGAGTCGAGTGTCAGGACGATGGCGATTCGCAGCCTTGTCAAGATCCGGCGTTCGATTGCCGCTACTGAGAAGGCGCTCGCCTCACCGGATCCGGAGTCCGCGTCCGCGGGGGAAGTCCCGCCCCAACCCCCTTTTCCCGCGGCCGCGCTCCCACTAGACTGAAGACGTGCGGTGTCTGTATGGCCTCGTTGGGATGGCGCTTTGCGCGGGATCCTGCTTCGGTGCTCTCGAGAGCGCTTCCGGATTGCTGCGCGAATTGCGCGATTCAGCGCTCGACCCAGCGGCCTGCTTCAGAGTGCGCGATCTACAGATTGCTCGCGAAGACATCAAAATCTATCTCACGGACGGTTATCTTCTTTTTTCGAAGCCTGTCGCCGGCCGCCGCCTCTATGCCGTATTCAGCGGAGAAACGGATACGGGCGATGCCGAAATTCTTCTGCTTCCCCCACATCGGAGCGAACGGGAATCGCTTGCTGGCTTTACGCATTCCCCCAATATGAGCGAACATCTCAAGTCCGCGCTGTTCGTTTTTTCCGATGGTACGGCGGAGGAACTAATCGCCCGCCTGGATGGAGCGAGCGCCGCGAAGACGCCAGAGATGGGGGCGCTTCTCGAGTCGCGCTGGTCGTCCGTATTGCGGAATGTGCAGCCCGGATTTGAGGTCCGCCTGGCAGACGACCTACTGCGCGACGCCGGCGCATCGAATGGGCTGTTCTTCATGACCGCCGTGGGAAACAAGCTTGGTCCGTTCGACGTGATCCTTGACCCGACGGCGCGGGAGCAGATCGTAGTTGGACAACTCACGGAACGGAATGGGCGGCCCGCTTACGACATCTGGACCGCCTTCGCCTCCCGCTCGGTTCGAGCGGGCCGGACCAAGCCGGTGGAGCCGGCTTTTACGATCGATCACTTTAAGATCAATGCGGCGATGAGCCCGTCGCTCCAAATCTCAGCGACGACTACGGCCCACGTGAAAGTCGGGGCTCAATCGACCCGAAGCCTGCCAATGTTTCTCTCGCGGCGCATGCGCGTCACAGCGGTAAAGATAGATGGCCAACCGGCGGAACTGGTGGCGCGGGAGTCGCTCCGGGCGGTGGCGCTACGCGGAAGCGACGACGAAGGTTTCCTGGTGGTTTCGCCGCAAGAACTCGCCGCCGGATCCGAACATGATGTCGAGATCGCACATGAAGGCGCTGTGATCGCTTCGGCGGGCAACAATGTCTTTTATGTCGGAGCCAGGGCGACGTGGTACCCGCGAAGGGGCCTGGAATACGCCACGTATGACATCCGATTTAGCTATCCGCGCGGCTTGAGCCTGGTGCTTCCAGGCGCGATCGTCGAAGACCGAATCGATGGCGACGTCCACATCGTGGAGCGGAAGGTTTCGACGCCGATTCGTCTGGCCGGGTTCAACCTGGGCGACTACAACCAAGCCAGCGCAACCCGAGGCAGCCTTACGGTCGATGTTTTTAGCAATCGCCAGGTGGAGGCAGCCCTTCAACCGAAGGCCCGCGAGTACCCGATTCTTCCACCGTTTCAGCCGGGCGGCCGGCGGGTTAGCACTCCGGATATGATCCCGGTGTCCGCTCCACCGGATCCGAAGGCGCGGCTCCGAGCGCTGGCGACCGATATCGCCTCGGCGTTCGAGTTCATGAGCACGCAGTTCGGTCCGCCGCCGCTGGACCGGCTGACGGTCTCTCCGATTCCGGGCGCGTTCGGCCAGGGATTCCCTGGGCTCCTCTATCTGTCCACGGTGGCTTACCTTGCGCCCAGCGACCGCCCCGCCGCGATGCGCGGCAAGCATCAGCAAGCGTTTTTCTCGGACCTGCTCGAGGCCCATGAGACGGCCCACCAGTGGTTCGGCAACCTGGTTTCTTCGGCCGGATACCAGGACGACTGGCTGATGGAGTCGCTGGCCAATTACGCAGCCCTCCTTTATATCGAGAAAAAAAAAGGCGCCAAATCCGTCGAGGCGACGCTCGAGGAGTTCCGGTCGAATTTGCTCGCCACGAAGCTCGAAGGCGGCAAGACGATGGAGTCGGCGGGTCCGATTACGTTCGGCGCGCGCCTCGAGTCCGCGGCGCCGGATGCGTGGCGCACCATTACCTACGAAAAAGGAACATGGATTCTTCACATGCTCCGCCGCAGGCTGGGCGACGATCAGTTCGCGAAGTTGTTGGCCGAACTGTGCCGCCGCTACCGTCTGCGCTCTATCAGTACAGATGAATTTCGCTCGCTGGCGGCGGAGTTTCTTCCGCGCCCCGCAGGGCCGCGCGATAAGGTCGTCGATCCGAAGCTAGAGAACTTCTTCGAGAACTGGGTTTACGGCACCGGGATTCCCAGCGTGCAGGTGAAGCACTCCGTCAAGGGCAAGGCGGGCGCAATGCATTTGTCGATCACGCTGACCCAGACGGGCGTGGACGACGACTTTACGGCCGACGTACCGGTGGAGATCTATTACACATCCTCGCCGCGCGGCGCGAAACCGGCGCAGGTAGTCTGGTTGCGGGCGGGATCGGATCCGACGACGCATGTGATTCCGGTCCGGCAGGCGCCGGCGAGAGTCGTGGTGGCGACGGGTTCCATTCTAGTCCGCAAGTAATGCGGTCGGTGATGCGGGACTCCGGACCAACTGGCGGTGTCCAACTCTTCCAGCACACGGCAAGATTCTGTGCCCAATCGCCCTGACGGGCTTACTTGCCGCTGGTCGCCCAGCCCACGAACTCGGTCATGTCTTTCTTGAGCTTGGCGAGTGAAGCGACGTCGATGTAATACATGTGGCCGGCGTTGTAGTAGTAGAACTTCACGTTATCGCGTACGGACGGGTGCAGGCCCATGTGGCTGAAATTGAATTCGGCGGCGAAGTAGGGAGTCGCGAAGTCGAAGTAGCCGGCGCCGACGTAAACCTTCATATGAGGATTGCGGGCGAGGGCCCGGCGCAAGCCGTCGGCGGTTTCCGAATAGCCGTTCTGGACGTTGAAGTCCCACGGCAGGATTCCGCCGCCGAGGATGTAATACATATTGTCGGTCTTGAATCCCAACTCGGAATGCACGTAATTCCCGAAGGCCGCGGTGTAGGGCGGCCGGATGGCGGAGTTGCTGGGATCGTATTCCGCGAAGCCCGCCGGAGTCGCCATTTGCGCCGGACCGACTAGGCGGCCGTCCAGGCGTCCGGCGATCAGCTTCTTATCGCGCAGCAGTTCACTCTGATAGCGGCCGAGGGTGATGCGCAGCTCGTTCTCTTCGATGACTTTGGCGTCGAGGCCTGTGAGGCGGGCCAGCTTTTCGATCGCCGCTTTACGCTCGGCGGCGGTCAGGCGGTCGCCCTTGGCGAGGGTGGGGAGGTAGCCGTTGAACGCGTAGTCCTCCGACTCTTTGAGGGCACGCTTCAGGTCTTTCTGGAGGTCGGGCGGAAGCTTCTTGTGATACCACGCTGTCGCGGTGTAGGTGGGCAGGTGGAGTGCGTAGCCGATGTCGTTGCTGGGCGCGAAGCTTACGGTCTGGTAGCTCAGGATGGTTGAGATGAGAGCGACGCCGTTGAAGGCGATGCCCTGGTCGATCAGGTAGCCGGCGAGTCCGGCGGAGCGGAAGGTTCCATAGCTTTCTCCGACGAGGAAGAGCGGCGAGAGCCAGCGTTCGTTCCGTGTGAGGAAAAGACGGATGAATTCGCCGACACTTTGCAGGTCGCCCTGGACGCCGTTGTAGCGGCGGGCAACTTCGGCTTTCGTCGCGCGGCTGTAGCCGGTTCCGACCGGATCGATGAAAACCATGTCGGCGATGTCGAGCCAGGTTTGCGGGTTGTCCTCCATCTGGTAGGGCGCCGGGGGCATGGAGCCGTCGTCGAGCATTTTGATGCGGCGAGGGCCGAGGGCGCCGAGGTGGAGCCAGACTGAGGCGGATCCGGGTCCGCCGTTGTAGGCGAAGAAGAGGGGGCGCTTCGACGTGTCCTTGACGCCGTCGAGCGTGTAATAGACGTAGTAGATGTACGCGTCGGTCTCGCCCTGCGGGCTCTTGAGCGGCATGTAGCCCGTTGTCGCGGTGTACGTCAGTTTTTTGCCGCCGGCGTTGATTTCGTGCTTCGTGATCACCGGCTTGTCGTCGGCGTTCGCCATCAGCGGGGCCGCGCCTTGGCCGCCTATCGGTGCTGGGGGCGCGGCTTGTTGCTGTGCCGGGGGTGCCCCTCCGGGCCGCTGGGCGAGCAGCGGGACAGCCGCAAGGATCAGGAAAACTGTAAGGGAACGGACCATGTGTATGAGCACCTTGAATACGGGAGATGGTGGCGGACGCTGGAATTTCTGATAATAGCGAAGATGAATCGTCTGCGCGTCCAGTTACTCGCGATCACCCTGTTCGTGTTCGCCGGGCCGATCGCCGTCCATGCGAAAACGCAGTTGATCTGGGACACCTACGGCGTGCCCCATATTTTTGCGGGCGACGATGCCGGAGCGTTTCGCGCCCTCGGCTGGGCGCAGATGGAAAGCCATGGGGATCTCCTGCTCCGCTTGTATGCCGAGGGCCGCGGCAAGGCCGCCGAGTATTACGGTGAGAAGTATCTCGCGTCCGATAAGTGGGTACGCACAAACGGCATACCGGCGCGCGGCGCGGATTGGTTTCAAAAGCAGACGCCGGCTTTCAAGGCGTACCTTTCGGCGTTCGTCTCAGGGATCAACGACTGGGCCGCAGAGCATCCCTCCGCTTTGCTTGAAGAGTCGAAGCGCGTGCTGCCCATCGAGCCTGAAGACGTACTTGCGCACATCAACCGGATCATTCACTTCGCTTTCGTGATCAATGAGCGGCGTGTGAAGAGCGCAGTGGAAACTGCACCCGCGCCGCAAACGCAGGCGGCGCTGCGGATTCCGTTTGCAGATGGGGACGAGCCCGGATCCAATATGTGGGCGATCGCCCCAAAACGCACGGCGAACCGGCATGCGTTGCTGCTGCAGAATCCGCATCTGACATGGCAGGGCCTGTATACGTTCTACGAAGCGCACATCAAGACGCGGTCCATGAATCTGTACGGAACGATGTTGGTGGGGCAGCCGTGGATGTCGATCGCGTTCAGCGATCACATGGGTTGGTCGCACACAGTGAATCCGATTGATGCGGCGGACCTGTATGCGCTGACGCCGGCGCCGAACGGCGGTTACATGTGGGACGGCGAACCCCGCGCGTACGAGACGTCGACGGAGATCATCAAAGTGCGTCTGAAGGACGGCACATTCCGCGACGACACCCTCACGATCCGGAAGTCGATTCACGGACCGGTGGTCGGCGAACGAAACGGAAAGGCGATCGCACTGCGCGTCGCGGGTCTCGACGACTTCGGAATCGTCGAGCAGTATTGGGACATGTCGCACGCTCGGAACCTGAAGCAGTTCGAGCGGGCGGTGAAGCGGCTGCAGATTCCGATGTTCAACATCATGTACGCGGACCGCAAAGGCCACATCTACTACCTGTTCGGCGGGAACATTCCGGTGCGTCCGGCGGGGAACTACGACTGGTCCGGCATCGTGCCGGGAGACACGTCGGCGTCGCTGTGGACCAAAACGCATCCGTACGAAGATCTGCCGCGCGTGGTCGATCCGCCGGCGGGGTGGCTGCAGAATTCGAACGATCCGCCGTGGAGCGTGACGTTTCCGCAACAACTCGATGCGAACAAGTTTCCGAGCTACTTCGCTCCACGAGCGGTCGGCTTCCGACCGCAGCGTGGGCTGCGAATGATCAGCGAGAACGATCAGATGACCTTCGAGAAGCTGATCGAACTGAAGCACTCTACGCACATGGAACTTGCGGATCGCATTCTGCCGGATCTTCTTGCCGCGGCGCGGGGCAAGGTGAACGTCGCCGAGTCTGTTGCTCTTCTTGAAAAATGGGACCGCACAGCGGACAACGACAGCCGCGGCGGCGTGTTGTTCGCGGAGTGGGTGCACCAGTATCAGCGGCCCGGCTACGCGACGTTGTTTGCGACGTCGTGGTCGGAATCCGATCCGCGCGTAACGCCGAAGGGTATTGCGGATCCGGCCAAAGCGGTCGTGTCGCTCGAAGCAGCGGCGGCTTCCATCAAAAAGAAGTACGGCAGGCTCGATGTGAGTTGGGGCGAGGTCCATCGGTTGCGGCGGGATGGCGCGGACTTGCCCAGCAACGGAGACACAGGCGATCCGCTGGGAATCTTTCGCGTGATCAACTACGCGGTGGCGGCTGACGGCAAGCTCGCTGCAACGGGCGGCGACAGCTACGTCGGCGTCGTCGAGTTTGGACGCAAAGCGCGGGCGATGGTGGTGTTGAGCTACGGAAACTCGTCGCAGGCTGGCTCGCCGCATCAGAAGGACCAGTTAGAGTTCATTTCGAAGAAGCAGTTGCGTCCGGCGTGGCGGACGAAGGCGGAAGCCGAGGCGCACAAGGTGTCGCGGCAAGAGTTTTAGCTGGGCTGGGACCATCACCCTGATACTGGTTGGGAGCGCGACCTGACTGTCGCGCCTCATGCTTTTGCGGGAACGCGGCGTTCTTTCACACGATTGACAAGAAGGCGTCATTCCAATTGGCTGTCAATTATTTCCACTGCCATCTTGACTAAATTCCTGTCTTCTCGTACACTGCTTGGGACAGGTAATGCTTATGTCAATGACCAAACGCCAAAATATGAGATTCCCAAGTCTCACTGGCACGGGCCCTCTGGGTTACCGTGTACCGGCGATTGGATCTTGCCCTGTCTCCCGCCAAGAGATAGCTCAATGGGTAGAGCAACAGATTGATACTCTGTGGGTCGCGGGTTCGACTCCCGCTCTCTAAACTCCTCAATCGATTCCGGATTCTCTCTTCAGCCTAACGCCTGAACCGCGTCCGTAAGGACTCGGGTTCAAGCGCCAAAGCAGCATTCGAAACGCTCTGCGCGGACGTCGAAACTGCCCCTCACCTCGCATCCTGAACCTTGGGCTGCAAGCGGCGGGCTCCTTAATGTCTGACCGCGTTTCTATTGTGAAGTGAGGCTCCGGGATCGATCTTAATGACAAACAAATAAACAAAGAAACGGAGGAAATGTCTATGTTGTGGAAGCGAATTCTCGTTGGAGATCAAGAGCGCGTGTTGGTTACGAAGAACGGTCGCTTTGTGTCGATCCTCGAAGCGGGCGAGTACCGCCTGTTCGAAGGACTCCGCTTGTTCGGAGAAGGCTCGAAGCTCGCCTTCGAGCGGTTCAACCTTCGCGAGGTCGTCTTCCAGAGCACCTGGACCGAGTTCCTTGTGAAGCAAAAGCCTGACCTCGTGGCGCGGTACTTTACCGTGGTCGAGACGGGCGACGCGGAAGTCGCGGTGCTGTCGTTCGATGGCAAGCTGTTGAAGGTCATCGGACCCGGCAAGCGCGTTCTGTTCTGGCGCGGGGGCGTGGAGGTTTCGGCCGAGATCGTCAATGTGATCGAGCGGCCTCAGGTGGACGCGAAGATGCTCACGGCGCTGGAGCGGCTCGGCCGCGAATCGCTGGTGACCTTCGCCATCGTCGAAGAGTCGCGCGCCGGCTTGCTGTATCTCGACAGCCGCTTCGCGCGGACGCTTGAGCCCGGCAAGTACGGTTTCTGGTCGGTTGCCGGAAGCCCGCCTCGTGTAGACGTGGTCGACCTGCGGCGTCAGGCCCTCGAAGTTCCTGGCCAGGAAATCCTGACCAAGGACAAGGTCTCTTTGCGCGTCAACATCCTGGCCGAGTTCCAGGTGATTGACGCGGTCAAGGCGAAGCAGCTCGTGAAGGATGCGAACGAGCAGCTGTACCGCGCCTTGCAGCTCTCGGTCCGGCAGACGCTGGGCAGGAAGACGCTTGAAGAGATCCTCGCCGACAAGACGGATGTGGACGAAAGCGTGACGGTCGCCGTGCGCGCCGAGATGGAAATCATCGGTGTGCGCGTCGGTTCGATCGCGATCAAGGACATCATCCTGCCCGGCGAAATGCGCGACATCCTGAACCAGGTGGTGTCGGCGGAGAAGCAGGCGCAAGCCAACCTGATCCGCCGCCGCGAGGAGACCGCGGCCACTCGCTCGCTGCTCAACACGGCGAAGCTGATGGAGGACAACCCCATCCTGGTCCGCTTGAAGGAGCTCGAAACGCTCGAGAAGCTGGTGGAGAAGGTCGATCGCTTGACCGTCAACAATGGCTTCGAAGGTCTGCTCGAGAACCTCGTCAGCATTCGTGCCGGCGAAGCGAAGTAATGCGCAATCACGGCAAAGTGCCCGCCCGCCGGATTCTCCAGTCTCCTGGAGGTCCGTTGGGCGGCCTTTTTATTGCGACCAGGGCGGAACGACGCCCACTGAACGCGCATAGGCAATCAACTGGCCGAGATGCTCGTGGAGGTGCGCCATCATCCGCAGGTGGATTCCGCCGACGGTGCTGCGGCGCTTGAGAAAAAACGCCTCGGTGCTTAGCTGGTCCGCGGGCGTTTCGCGGAGTGGGGCCTCGCCTGCAGCGAACGCCTTCGCCGCCAAGGCGACGACTTCGTCCTTGGCAGTGACGTTCTTTTCGTGAGTTGGATTATGGCCGAACATGGCCTGCTGCCGCGCGAGGCCGGACGGGGGCAGATTTGCCTGATACAACTCCGCAGGAAACGGCTTGTGAATCATTTCGAGCAGCACGTACGTATTCACCGAAACGTGCACGATCACTTCACTGATCGAGCGCGCGCCGGGATCCGGACGCCAAGAATACTTATCGGCTGGAATGGCTTTGGCCAAATCGAGGACGCGCTGCATTGGCACGGAGTATTCGCGCAGCAGGTCATCCTGCATTGCCGTGCGCTGCTGTCCGAATGCCATCGCGCCCAGGCCGAGAGCCAGGAGAGCAAACAGGTGAGAAGTTGGGAGTCGGATCATGGCCCCAGACTAGGGGGCGGCGGGATCTCCGTCTTGGACGTTCTTGCGCGGGTGGCGCTGTCGAAAGTGCGGAAATGGCCCAAACTACTGGGCTGTGGAGTCGACGAATTCGGCACCCTTGGGCGCGACGAACGTGAAGAGGGACTCGCTGAGGGACGGATTCATGCTTTCATTCGCGAACGTGAAGTCGAGGATGCTCTTGTCCTGCCCGGTGACGATTAGCCGGCGGATGACGCCGTTGGGCGTCACAACGAACGAGACTTCCGAATACGGCAGCTTGTCGGACTTCGGGATGGCGGTGATGAACGTATCGGCACCTTCGGGTTTCGAACGGTACTCCTTGAAGTCGCGATCGAACTCGAGCTTGCCCAGGAGAAAGGCGAGCGGCGCGCGCATGTCTTCGGTCTCTTTCAGTTTCATCTTCTCGGCGCGATTCGAGTCGGGAGAGTAGTAGTAGACGAACTTGCCGTCCGAGACGAACACTTTACCGGCAGGCTTCGCGTAAGTCCACAGCATCTTGCCGGGCTTGCGCAGGCTTAACTGGCCGGATTCGCTGGAGCGGCCGCGGCCTGGGAGGCTATAGGTTTCGGCGAAATCCACGCGGAGCGTCTTCGCGCTGTTGTAGCGCTTCTCGACGGACTTCAGCAGCGTCATGACGTCCGTGTCGGCCGCCGCGAATCCGGTGGCCGCCAGGAACGTAGATATTGCGAGAATTAGCCTCACACCTTTACGATACGCCCCGATCTCGCTTGGTTTCAGTCTTATGGTGAAAGCCTCTCCATCTTCCACCTGCCGTTTTTGCCTTTTCGGTACCGGAGGCGGTCATGCAAGCGGTTTCGCCGGCCTTGCCAGAACTCGATCTCCGTGGGCTCCAGCCGGTAGCCACCCCAGAACGGCGGACACGGCGGAGCGCCGCCGGCGTACTGGGAAGCGAACTCCGTGAGGCGCGTTTCTAATTCTTCGCGATTGGGGAGCACCTCGCTTTGATGCGAGACCGAAGCGCCCAGTCGGCTGCCGAGCGGCCGCGATGCGAAGTATGCCTCAGACTCCTGCCGCGTCACTTTTCGGATCCGCCCGACGATGCGAACCTGCCTTTCGAGTTCGGGCCAGAAAAACGCTAGCGCCGCCTGCGGATTGGCGGCGATCTCCTTACCCTTGCGGCTCTCGTAGTTCGTGTAGAAGACGAAGCCGCGCTCGTCGACGCCTTTAAGGAGAACGATGCGAACCGACGGAACGCCTTCCGCGTTCACCGTAGCGAGCGACATGGCGGAGGGCTCCTTCACCGTGCTCGTTAGAGCCTCCTCGAACCAGCGGTCGAATTGGCGGATCGGATCGGTGTCGACGCTGTCTTCGACCAACGCTCCGCGTTCGTATTCCTCGCGGGGAGGATGCGGGACGATCAGATAGCCGTGCTCGTTGTCACCGAACACCGTGTTTCGCGCCTGGCCCCACGTCCAATAGTGAGCCGCGATGTAGGCGCAGGTGACGGCGTCGATCTGGTCCTCGACTGGTTTTAGCGGACCGCGCTCGGGAATCTCGGGCAGCTTCAGGTCAACAATCGGAGGCGAGAAATGGCCGACGCCGCGAAGGAGGTATTCGCGCAGCCGCTTCAGTTCCGCTGATCTCGACGCCCTTACACCTTTCTTGTACTTGAAGATCTTCTTCAGCCCGAACAGGCGGACCGTCGCCGCATGGGGATGAACCTCGATTTGAAAGCGGCCAGTCTGCTTGGCCTTCATCGCTGCGCCGTGCTCGAACCCAAGCTTCTTCAGTGCCGCGCTGAACGCCAGGACGTTCCTGGCCCAGGGGCGGCCCAGATTCGCCGGATGGCAGCCAGCATCGAACTTGCGAAAGACGGCGTTCAATTCGCGCTCGGCCGGACGCTGACCGGTCTTGTTCGGAATCACGGTCGGCGCGTCGACGCCCGCGACGGAGGGACCCTTTCCGGCTTCCCGCTTTACCCAGGCAAGAACCTCGGCCGTCGTCGTCAAGCGATCCAGCGCGACCAAACGCAGGACTCCGCCCTGTTCCTCAAGGCAAGCAACGCCCGAGGGCTTACCTTGCCATCCAAGATCGATCCCTAAAAAGCGCATGTGACTCCAGTGTGGACCACTTATGGGGCCAATTCTTCACGGATGCTTGCCGCCAGTATCTTTATCTGGAACATTTGGCCAGGGCAACTCGTTTGCCCATCTAAGGAGTCCTATGGACCGCTTGCTGCTCGATCTCCGCTTGGCCTTTCGCCGACTTCGCCAGAACCCAGGGTTTTCGGTCGTCGCCATTTTGACGCTCACGCTCGGAATCGGAGCTAACACGGCCATCTTCAGCGCGATCAACGCGGTATTGCTGCGTCCGTTACCGGTGCACAACAGCTCCGAGCTTGTCACTCTCAATGAGACACTCGGCGGCAATACATTCCCGACGCTTTCCTATCCCAATTACCGCGACATGCGCGACCGGAATACGGTCTTCTCGGGAATGATGACGTATCGCATTCTTCCCGCGAGCCTCGGACTACCGGGCGCGAGCCAGCGTGTGTGGGGCTACCTTGTTTCGGGCAACTACTTTCAGGTTCTTGGTGTCAACGCGGTGCTCGGCCGGGTGTTCACTCCGGATGACGATAGGAAACCGGGCGGCCATCCGCTCGCGATCCTGAGCTACACGATGTGGCAGAAGCGGTTCGGCGGCGACCAGGGTGTGATTGGGCGATCGGCTAAATTCAATGGC
>JBDTTK010000025.1:0-14646 GCA_039930685.1 Bryobacteraceae bacterium
CGGCATTTATCTTGTCCCGTTGATGATCGGGACCCGGGACATGGCCTTCCCCCGACTGAACGCCTGGGGATTCTGGATGACCTTTTTCGGCGGCGTTCTGCTTTATTTCAGCTTCGTGGGCGGTGACGGGTTGTATGGGGCGGGCAGTGCGCCGGATGTGGGTTGGTGGGCCTACGCGCCCCTCACTTCCCCGGCATTCTCCAAGGGACACAGCACCGATTACTGGACCGTGGCGCTGCTCGTGGCTGGTTTCGGTACGGTCGCGACCGCCGTAAACCTGGTGACTACAATCATCACCATGCGCTGTCCCGGGATGACGGCGGGGAAAATGCCTCTATTGGTTTGGATGTATCTGGTGATGGCGGGCATGCTGCTGTTTACCATCACTCCGCTAACGGCCGCGCAAGGGATGTTGATGGTCGACCGCTATCTGGGCGGACACTTCTTCGATACGCAGGCAGGCGGGTCGGCCGTAATCTGGATGCACTTTTTCTGGATATTCGGGCATCCGGAGGTGTACGTCCTGATCATTCCGGCGTTCGCTTTCATCTCGGAGATCGTGCCGGTGTTTTCGCGGAAGCCGATTTTCGGGTATCCCATCATGGTAGCGGCGACCGTGGCAATTGGATTTGTCAGCATGAGCGTCTGGGCCCATCACATGTATACCGTGGGCATGGCTTCGTACTCCAACGCCTTTTTCGTCCTCACGACGATGGCGGTCGGCATACCCACCGGCATCAAGATCTTCAACTGGCTCGGAACGATGTGGGGCGGGAAAATCCACTATGCGGTCGCGATGATGTTCGCGCTTGGATTCCTGTTCCAGTTCCTGGTCGCTGGATTGACAGGAATTATGCTGAGCTCCGCGCCCTTCAACTGGCAACTCGGCGGCTCGTATTTCGTGGTAGCGCATTTCCACTACGTGATTGTCGGCGGAATCCTGTTCTCGCTGTTCGCAGCGTTCTATTACTGGTATCCGAAGATGACGGGACGAATGCTCAGTGAAACGCTGGGCAAGTGGCACTTCTGGCTTTTCGCGATTGGCTTTCACGTCACGTTCGACACCATGCATATACCCGGACTGCTGGGGATGCCAAGGCGGATCTACACCTACGAACCGGGGAGGGGATGGGAACCCTGGAACATGATCGTGAGTATTGGCGCGATCCTCCAGACGATAGCCATTCTGCTTTTCGTCGTGAATCTGATTTGGTCGTACTTCCGTGGCCGTCCGGCTGGCAAAGATCCCTGGGACGCCTGGACGCTCGAATGGGCGGTTCCTTCGCCGCCGCCGGTCTACAACTTCGCGGTGATTCCGAAAGTGCTCAGTCGGCGTCCGCTTTGGGACAGCAAGCATCCGGAAGATCCGGATTGGAAATACGAATGAGCACAGTGCCAACAACACTTCCGGTCGCGACGCCATGGAATCTGCCCTCGCGTGGACGCGTGGGGATGTTCTGTCTGATCGTGGCCGAGGCTGCGATCTTCACCATCTTCGTGGTCGCCTACATCTTTTATCTGGGGAAAAGCGTGACTGGGCCAACGCCCCGGCAGGTCCTCGAAGTTCCTATCTTCAACACCATTTGTCTGCTCTCGAGCAGCTTGACCATCCACTTTGCAGATCATGCCTTGGAGCGCGGGCAGATGCTTGCGTTCAAGGTTCTTTGGTTTCTCACATTCGCTCTAGGAGCAATTTTTCTGGTCGGCACCGGCCTCGAATGGGAGCACCTGATCTACACCGCGGGCCTGACCATCTCGACGAATCTCTTCGGTACGACGTACTATTCGCTGGTCGGGCTGCATGCATTTCACGTCATCGCCGGTCTGCTGGGGCTGGGTTTGGTGATGGCGCTCGCCCTTGCCTCCAAGCTGCGGCAGGAGCATGCCGGCCGTGTGGGCGTGCTATCGCTTTACTGGCATTTTGTCGATGCGGTTTGGGTTGTGGTTTTTACGGTTGTCTACCTCATAGGACGGTAAATTGAGCATGGAACAGGATGTGACGAGGAACGCGCAAGAGCCCGCGGAAGTCGAGCTTCCGGCGCCGACGGCGTGGCCCATCGTTCTTGCGTTCGGGGCTACGCTGCTATTCGCCGGCTTGCTGACAAGCGTGGATGTGAGCGTAGTCGGCGCCGTCCTGCTCGTGGTGGCATCGGTGGGCTGGTTCCGCGATGTGTTGCCGCACGAACACCACGAAATGGTTCCGGTGGAAGCCGAAACCGAAGGAGCCGTCACAGCTCGCCGCGAGGTAATCCGCGCCGCTCCGGAGATGGAGAGGCTGCGAATTCCAGTCGAATTCTACCCCGTGACGGCGGGGATCAAGGGTGGGCTGGCGGGAAGTGTCGCGATGGCCGTGCTCGCTGGAGCCTACGGCGTGATCTCGTATGGCAGCGTCTGGTATCCAATCAACCTGCTGGCGTCGGTGGTGTACGCGGAGTCGCTCCAGCTTCCGCTGGACTACTTGACGTCCTTTCATCCGGAGCTCTTCCTGGTGGCGTCCTTTCTACACGTAGTGACTTCGATTCTGGTCGGATTGTTGTACGGCGTGATGCTTCCGATGTTTCCGCGACGGCCCATCTTACTCGGCGGGCTGATTGCTCCCATAATGTGGTCGGGGCTGCTGTACGGCACGCTCGGCATGATCAATCCGCTGCTCGATCAGCGTATCGACTGGAGGTGGTTTGTCGCGTCGCAGATGGGTTTCGGCATTGTGGCCGGGCTCGTTGTCGTGAGGCAGGTGCGCGTGCGGACCCGTCAATTCCTGCCGTTCGCCGTGCGAGCAGGCATCGAGGCTCCAGGTATCTCGGAGGAAAAGCATCCAGGGAGCGGCGAACCATGAGGATGCGGTTCGCCGTCCTATTCGTACTCGTTCTGATCCTGGCGGCCTGCGACAATATGCCCGGCCGTCCCGGACCGCCTGAAGGAGCCGCGCGTCCAGAACAGGTTCGCGATTTCGGCGTGCTATACCAGCAGAACTGTGCAGGGTGCCACGGCGCGGAAGGGAAAGGCGGCGCGTCGATCGCGCTGAAGAATTCGGTCTACCTGGCGATCGCAGACGACGCTGTCCTTCGTACGGTCACCTCGGATGGCGTGCCTGGCACTCAGATGCCGGCATTTGCCCAGAATAAAGGAGGGACGCTCACCGGCGAACAGATCGGTATTTTGGTCGCCGGCATTCGTGTCTGGGCGGGCTCCGGTACCCCGGGGGATGGCCTGCCGCAGTATGCGGCGCAGACTGCGGGCGATCCCGTACGCGGCGCCGGCGTGTACGAAGTCTTCTGCTCTTCCTGCCACGGCGCTGGTGGCCGCGGCGGAAAGGGAGGCAGCGCCATCGCGAACGCGACCTATCTCTCCCTGGTCAGCGATCAGTATCTGCGCACCGTGATTATCTCCGGGCGGCCGGAATTGGGCGCGCCGGATTATCGTGGCAATGTGCCGGGCAAACCAATGTCCGCGCAGGAAATCTCGGATGTGGCCGCCTGGCTCGCTTCCCAACGGCCACAATCTCAGGCGGTCAAACGCTAGGAGCCTACTAATGACGAATCAGGACCAGCCTACTCGGCGCGGCGTATTGATGAAGTTAGGAATCCTCTGCAACGGATTGGTTGCGGCGGCTCTCGCCGTGCCGGTTGTTCGCTTCCTCCTGTCATCGGTTACGCGTGCAAGCCAGGGATATCCCGCTTGGGTATCGCTTGGGTCGATCGATCGGTTTCCGGAAGGCGAGACGCGGCTAGCAACGTTCCGGAACCCCTATGGGACTCCCTCGGACGGCCAGACCGCTGAGACCGCATGCTGGGTCAGGCACGTTGAAGGAAATGAGTATCAGGTGTTCGCGGTCAATTGCGCCCATCTCGGATGTCCGGTTCGTTGGTTCCCGCAATCCGGATTGTTCCTGTGCCCGTGCCACGGCGGCGCCTACTATCGCGACGGGTCTCGTGCCGCCGGTCCGCCGGAACGTGGCATGTTTGAGTTCCCCCACAAGGTAGAGAACGGCCTCATCCTGATCCAAGGCGGCGAACTCCCTACGCCCGGAATCAGCACCGCGCAACTCAGTAAGTGCAAGCCTTGCGAGAAGAGGTCGCCGTGCGTTTGATCTCACAAATCGGCCAGTGGTTCGATCGACGATTGCAGCTCGCCGCGCCGATTCGGGAAATCGCGGAGCATCCGGTGCCGCGCAGTACGGCCAGTTGGTGGTACGTGTTCGGAAGCGCGGCCCTCGTCGTCTTGATCCTCCAAATCGTGAGCGGGATACTGCTTGCGCTCATCTACGTTCCCTCCGCGGCCGAAGCCTGGAACAGCTTGCAGACCCTGAATCACGACGTGGCACTGGGATGGTTCATCCGCGCGCTGCATGGCTGGGGCTCGAACTTCATGGTCGCGATCGTCCTGATCCACATGGTGCAGGTCTTTCTGTTCGGCGCCTACAAGTTTCCGCGCGAGCTTACCTGGATCGTTGGTGTCTTCCTACTCCTCATGACGCTCGGAATGGCGTTCACTGGGCAAGTCCTGCGATTCGACCAGGACGCCTATTGGGGGCTGGGAATCGGAGCGTCGATTTCAAGCCGCGTCCCGATCCTGGGTCCCGCCGTCGTCAAGCTATTGCTCGGTGGGCCGATTATCGCGGGTGCCACGCTCTCGCGCTTTTTTGCCCTGCACGTATTCGTGATTCCGGGGGCTCTTCTCGCCTTTGTGGGCGTTCACCTCCTGATGGTGCTGAAACTCGGGATCAACGAGTGGCCGATGCCTGGCCGCATCGTGAGAAAAGCGACCTACGAGAAGGAATATCACCACCTGACGATGACCGACGGAGTTCCGTTCGTCCCCTACGCGGTCTGGAAGGACTTGTTGTTCGGCGCGGCGGTGCTCGCTGCGGTTGGCGCTTGCGCTGCGTATTTCGGTCCGTTCGGACCAACCGGACAGCCGGATCCGACGATCATTCAGACCGCACCGAAGCCTGACTTCTTTTTCCTGTGGCTTTTTGCACTGCTGGCGCTGCTGCCGCCTGCGATGGAAACGCCCGTGCTTCTCATTGGTCCCGTGGTGGTGATCGGTGGACTGATTTTACTTCCGTTCCTGTTTGGAGAAGGAGAAAAGAGTTGGCGCCGACGCCCTATCGCTGTCCTGACGATTCTCCTGATCGCGGTTGCTCTCCGGTCCTTCACGCACCTCGCCGGATACAGTCCGTGGAGTCCGGAAATGAATGCCGGAAGCGCCGAGCCCATCCCGGAAAAGCTGCTTGCAAAGCGGACCGCGCTCGAGCGGCAAGGTGCGCTTGTGTTCCAGGGCAAGCAATGCCATAGCTGCCACGCGCTCGGAGGGTTAGGCGGACAGCGCGGGCCTGGTCTCGACGCCGTATCGGTGCGGCTCACGTCGGATCAGTTGGTCCGGCAAGTTCTGCAAGGGCGAGGCAACATGCCGGCCTATGGTAACAGCCTCAATCCAGCCGAGACGACGGCACTCGTCGCATTCCTCCAGACGCTGCATCCGGACGGGCAAGCGCCGGCACAGGATGCGTCACGCTCCGACACGGGACCGCGGCCGTAGGATTGTCAGGTGCCATCAACCCTCCCGGTCACGCTGGGCTTACTTCTCGCGGCGCTGGTTTACCTGCGCGGCTGGAATCATCTTCGGAGTACGATTCCCGATGCAATTCCAGACATGAGGTCGTTTCGGCGGCCAGCGGCATTTCTCGGAGGACTCGCTTGCATCTGGATCGCGGTCGGCTCTCCGCTCGCGATGATGGACGAGGAACTGCTCACCGTCCACATGGTGCAGCACCTGCTGCTGATGACCGCGGCCCCTCCGTTGATATGGCTGAGTTCTCCCGTTCTTCCGTTTCTGCATGGCCTTCCGAAGTTTGCGATGCGCGGCGCCTTAGGCCCTTTGCTGCGCATTCCGCTGGTGCAGAGCTTGGGACAATTTCTGGCAAATCCGGTATTTTGCTGGTTTGCCGCGACTACTGTTCTGATGGGATGGCATGTCCCCGCGGCCTTCGCGCTCGGGATGTCGTCGGAGTTCTGGCACCACGCCGAGCACGCCAGTTTCGTCCTCGCCGGACTGCTGTTTTGGTGGCCCGTGGTTCCGTCCTGGCCCAGCGTCTCGAACCCGCGATGGCCCATCGTGATGTACCTTTTCCTGGCGACTCTTCCGTGCGACGCGCTATCCGCGTTTCTCGTGTTTTGCGGCCGGGTTGTCTATCCTGCTTACCTCGATGCGCCCCGTCACACCGCGATGTCCCCGCTTCAAGATCAGCAGTGTGCGGGAGCTTTAATGTGGGCGTGCGTAACATTCGCCTATCTGGTTCCGGCGGTAGTCATTACCACGCGCCTCCTTTCCAATCGAGAGATGTATGAGGAGGCGCCCTCCGTACCGACGATTCGCGCGAAGCTGCGACCCGACGAATGCACCGACCCGCAGTAGCGCTCTTCCGTGCGGAGCCCTCGCGGTGCGCCTAGTGGGTGACGACGCCGCCCGTTGCCAAGGCCATGATTGCTTCCTGTGTGGCCTCGCCACGATTGAGGATTGCAACCGCGCTTCCTTCCCGCATGACCACGATGCGATGCGATAGGCGCAGTAGTTCGGGCAGTTCGGAGCTCACCAGCAGGACTCCCTTTCCGGTCCGCGAGAGTTCGGCGATCACTTCGTAGATGTCGACCTTTGCGGCGATGTCGATGCCGCGGGTTGGATCGTCGAGGAAGAGGACATCCGGATCGACGAGCAGCCATCGAGCCAGGAGGACTTTCTGCTGGTTACCGCCACTCAGGGTTCCCACGGCGGCATCACTCGAAGCCGCTTTCAGCCGGAGTCTGCGATGGAGCCGCTCGCTCACCTCGCGCTCTTCCGCTTGCCGCACGAAGCGAAACCGCTGCATGCGATCGAGTGTCGAAATCGTCGTATTTTCGATGCAACTCATCTGCATCATCAGCCCGGAAAGCTTGCGATCTTCCGGCAGCAAGCCGAATCCGGAACGGATTGCGCCGGATGGCGAAGTCGCGGAGTAGGTGGAGCCTTTCAGCTCGACGGTCCCGCTCTGAACTTCGTCGAGGCCGAATAGGGCGGCGCCGATAGACGACCGTCCGCTGCCGACGAGTCCGGCGATTCCGAGGACCTCGCCCGCGTGGAGATCGAGACTTACACCCTTCAGCTTGCGCGTGGAGACCGCCTTCATCCGCAGCAGGAAGGTTCCAGGACCGGCATTCGCGTCCATCGGCGGATCCTTGATCTCCCGGCCGACCATCATCGCGATCACGTCGTCGACGTTCGTTTCCGCGGCAGCCTTGGTCTCAACATGCTCGCCATCGCGAAGGACTGTGATGCGGTCCGCCAGCCGAAAGATCTCGTTCATCTTGTGCGACACGTAGAGAATCGCGACACCTTGCCGCTTGAGCCGGCCAATCACTTCGAACAGGCTCGCGGCGCCTTCCTCGGACAGGGAACTGGTCGGCTCATCCATCACGAGGACACGGGCATTCATGCTGAGCGCCCGGGCAATGGCGACGAGCTGCATCTGCGCGATCGAAAGATCGGCAACCAGGGTATTCGATGGAGCCTCGTATCCGACCTCGTGCAAGAACGGCCGGCAAAATTCTTCCATTTGTTTGCGATCGATGAATACGCCTTGCTCCGCCGCCAGGCTTCCGATGACGATATTGTCGGCGACTGTGAGATTGGGAAATAGATCGAGTTCCTGGAAGATAATGCCCAGCCCGAGGCGCTGCGCCTCCAGCGGATCGCGCAGCGACACGGGCGCGCCATTGAGTATGATCTGTCCGGTGTCGGGGGTATGCACACCGGCGATGATCTTGCCGAGCGTGCTCTTGCCGGCGCCGTTTTCTCCGACCAATGCGTGCACTTCACCGCTGAACACATCGAGGTTGACGGAGCGAAGGGCTTGCGTGCCGTCGAAGTGCTTGCTGATTCCGCGGAGAGACAGAAGCTCTGGCATCGACGGCTAGAAGGTCAGTTTCTCGTACATCTTCGCGGCGTTGGCGGGCGTAATGAGTTCCGATCCCAGTGTGTAGACCTTTTGCGGCTTGAAGCCCGGCTCCCGCAGGATTCGCCCGCCGATCTCCATTGCTTTGTCGACGGCGAGCGGATAGTAGAACGTCGCCGCCAGCACGCCGTCTATCACTTTCTTGATGCCGCCCGCGGGTCCGCCGAGGCCGTCGACGCCGACGAACAGGATCGACTTCTCGCGCCCCAGTTCCTTTGCGGCCAAGTACGCACCGACGGCCATCGGATCGTTATGGCCGTAAACGGCGTCGATCTCCGGCTGCGCGCGAAGGATCTCGAGCATTCGCTCGCGGCCCTTGCTCTGCAGCCAATCGGCAACCGCCTCGTGGACTACTTTGATATCCGGATATCGCTTGAATACCTCGGCTGCGCCTTCGTGGCGATTGATCTCCGCCTCCACGCCGAGCAGACCTTTCAGCTCGACGATCTTGCCTTTCGGCGCGCCGTTCTTCGCCTTGAGCTGGTCGACGATGAACTCGCCGGCCATTTTTCCGATGGACCGGTTGTCGCAGGCGATGTAGGCCGTATAGTTCGGCTCGACGATATCGCGTTCGAGGCAGATCGTCGGAATGCCCGCGCTCATTGCCTTACCCATCACCGCCGTCAGTGGAGCGCGCTCGTTGGGAGCGACGATTAGGAGGTCCGGCTTCTGCAGGATCAGCGTCTCGATCTGCGCGATCTGCTTGCTGTTGTCCTGCTGCCCGTCCGTCATCGTCAGGCGGATGTCGCCGGCTTGTTTCGCGAGGCGCGAGAGCAACTCGTTCTGGGCGGCCCGGTAGGGCTCGGCATTGTTCGATTGGCTGAACGCGACGAAATACGTCTTCTTGCCGGCGGGAACTTCCGTCTTAGGGCCTGAGCAACTGCTGAGGAAAGCTACGAGCGCGCACCAGAGAATCTGTTGTTTCATGACCACCTCGATTAAGCTTTTCGGATCCGGAACGATCCGACTCGAACCTGCTGTAACCATACCGCCGCAAGAATGATCACGGCTTTCAGCATCATTTCAGTATTGCTGTCGACGTTGTTGAGCCGCAGCATGTTGGTCAGGATTCCGGTAATCAGCGTACCGATCAGTGTCCCCGAGATCGAGCCCTTACCGCCAGAAAGGCTGGTACCGCCGATGACCACGGCCGCGATCGCATCCAACTCGTAGGACACGCCCGCGTTTGGGTTGCCCTGATGATTCTGCGCCGCATGCAGAACCCCGGCCACACCGGATAGCAATCCGCACAATGTATAAACGAAGATCTTGGTGCGCCGGATCGGCAAGCCGGCATACAGAGCAGCGCGCTCGTTGTCGCCGATGGCTTTCACGCGGCGGCCGAAGACCGTTCGGGCGAGGAGGGCGGCGAACACAATCGATAGGAGCGCAAAGAGGCCTACGACGAGCGCCTTGCCGGATCCGGCCATGGCGAACCGGGAAGAGACATCGCCGCCGAATCCCATATCGATGTTCGTGTTGTCTGTAAGCCGGCGCGCGAGTCCGCGGACACCGATCATGGACGCAAGCGTCACGATGAACGGTTGGATCCGGAGGTTGGCGATAACGAGTCCATTGAGTCCGCCCACCGCCGCGGAGACCAGCAGCGCGCCTGCGACTGCCAGCCAAATGTGAAGCTCAGGTCCGACGCCCGGCGTCCAACGGGTCAGGAGCAGCGCGACCACGGAAGTCGAAAGAGCGAGCGTGCTGCCGACGCTGAGATCGATGCCGCTCGTCAGAATTACGAATGTCATTCCGAGAGCCATTACGCCGATCTCGGATACCTGCCGGAGGATGTCCGTCAGATTTCCGAGCTGCAGGAAGATGCGGTCGCCAGCCGAAGAGCGCGGGCTCAAGAGGACTGCCAACAGGATAATGATGAGTAATCCTAATACGCCCTGTAGGCGCTGGAAGAGGATTCGTCGCTGACTCTGCATTGGGCCTGGCAAGGTCCTGGGGCGCTAGCGGGTCTTCCAATAACTGCGCGAACTCGCCTCGTCGGTGAGTGGAAGTCTCTGGTCCACAGCAGCGACTGTTGGAAACGGAGCATGAGGTTCCGTTCGATACCAGTAGCCGACCGACGAATGGTCGTTCGACTGGGCGTTAGCGTGGCCATGCTCGATGGCCACTTTGATGGATCTCGCGAACATCACTGGATCTTCGATGTGATACCGGTACATCGTCCACTTTCCTTGGAACTCGATGAGGTCGTCGTGCGGACCCGAGAGTGAGATTTCATGATACGGCATCGCGTCGAAGCCGACGGGATACCGCACGCTGCAAAGAAGGTAGATGGCAGGCTTTACCGTGCGTGCCGGGGCGCCTACATCTCCCGCCGGTTCTCGAGAGATTTCGACGTCGTCACTTCGTCGGCAAATTCCAGGTCGCTGCCTACAGGAATCCCCATCGCGATGCGCGTCACGCGCACCCCCAATGGCTTCAGGAGCCGCGACAGATAAACCGCGGTGGCTTCGCCTTCTACCGTCGGATTCGTGGCCAGGATGATTTCTTTGATCTCGCCGACGCCGACCCGTTCAATCAGCCCCTTGATCTTCAGTTGCTCGGGACCGATCCCTCGCAACGGCGAGATCGACCCGTGGAGCACGTGATACACGCCGCTGAAGGTCCGGGTCGTCTCAATGGGAAGAATGTTGTGCGGTTCCTCGACCACGCACAGCGAAGCCGGATCGCGATGCGGATCGCGGCAATACGGGCACAACTCTCCGTCGGAGATGTTGTTGCACTGTACGCAAAGCCCAAGCTTTTCCTTGACATCGATCACCGCCTGCGCCAAACGATCGGCGTCGTCTCGCGACGCGCGCAGTACGTGGAACGCCAGCCGCTGCGCCGACTTCTGTCCGACGCCCGGCAGCCGCTTGAATTCCTGAATCAGCCGCGCCAGCGGCTCCGCAAAATCGGGCATCTTGTCGTTACGCCATTTCTATGAATCGCCACCCGCCTTGGGCCCCGACCGTCGGGGAGGGGACTTCCACGGGCTCTAGAACAGTCCCGGTGGCAAACCCAATCCGCCCAGCATGCCGCCCATCTTCTTCTGCGTTTCTTCGTCGACCTTCTTCACGGCCTCGCTGCACGCCGCTACAAACAGATCCTGCAGCATCTCGACGTCGCCCGCGACCTCCGGATCGATCTTCACGCTGAGCACATTTTTGTGCCCATCCATGTTCACCGTGATCATGCCGCCGCCGCTCGACGCCTCGACGCGGATCAGCGCCACTTCTTCCTGCATCTTCTGCTGCATGACCTGGGCCTGCTTCATCATGGCCCCCATGTTTCCAGGCATTTTCATAGGTTATTCCCTCAAATTTCGTACTGTCCGAACCTGCGATTCCGGAAACATCTCCTGAAACCGCTGAACTTCCGGATGCGCCATCGCGCGTTCGGTGGCCTCTTCCTCCGCGCCGCTCTTCACCGGGCCCGCAGACGCGATCGGCGCGTTGGCCCCGACAGGCTCGCCGGTCTTCACCGTCAACTTCATCGGCTTGCCCAGCACCTGCTTCACCGCGCCGTCCAGATAGGCGGGCTTCATCGAAGGAGCGTACATCTTCGGCGTCGTAAAGACCAATTCGCTTGCCGACTCCGTTACGTCCGAATGCTCCATTGCATCCGCGGTGAACTGCTGCCCCAATTCAAGGAGCGCGGCGTGTAGACGCGACCTCAGATCGCCCGCTGCCATCGGCTTCGCAGCCTCGATCGCGGGAGCCGCGGAAACTCTCGGCTGTTCCACCGGGGAAACCGAGGCGGGCGTGACTGGAGCCGCCCTTGGCGTGACCGGTCGTGTTGCGGGCGGAGGCGTCATCGGCGCCGGAGCCTTGCCCGCCGGCGCGCTCCCGCTTCCAAGACTCGCCAACGCCTGCTCGATGTCGACCAGCTTCCCGGCATGGACCAGCCGTAACAGGCCGATTTCCAAATGCAGGCGCGGCTGCAGCGCAAACTGCAGATCTTTGAACATCTCAAGTGTCAACTGCAGGTACCGCGTGAGATCTTCTTCCGAGAACCTAGTTGCGATTTCCGCCATCGACGCCTGTTCCTGTGCCGATGCCGAGATCAACCGCGTTCCCGACTTATCCGGCTTCACGATGCGCGCCACTAAAAGGTTCCTGATATAGCGTGCCAGTTCCCGGCAAAAGTGCTGCAGGCTGCGTCCGTTAGCTTCCAACTCGCCTACGATTGCGAGCATCTGGCGGGCCGCTTCGTTTGTGTCGGACGTCGCCAGCGCTTCTGCTACCTTCTCGAGCGACGCCAGCGAGAACATGCCCAGCAACTCGCGGACTTCCGGCCCCGTCAGCTTCTCACCACAGCAGGCAATCGCCTGATCGAGCGCCGACAGGGAATCACGGACACTTCCCTCGCCCGCTTGCGCGAGCACGCTCAACGCTTCGTCATCCGCTGTGATGCCTTCTTCGCCGCAGATCCAGCGCATGCGGTCGACAAGCTCCTGAAAATCCACTGATCGGAAGCTGAACTGCTGGCACCGCGACGCGATCGTCGTCGGAATCTTGTGGACTTCGGTCGTGCAGAGGATGAACACCACCCATTCGGGCGGCTCCTCCAACGTCTTTAGCAGTGCGTTGAATGCTTCCGAAGTAATCTGGTGCGCTTCATCAACGATGAAAACTTTGTACCGGTCGCGCGCCGGGCGGAACCGCACGTTCTCGCGCAATTCGCGCATTTCGTTGATCCCGCGATTTGACGCCGCGTCGATCTCGATCACGTCCATCGTGTTGCCGCCCGTGATCTCGAGGCAACTGGCGCAAACGCCGCAAGGCGTCGGCGTCGGACCTTGTTCGCAATTCAGGCACCGCGCCAAAATGCGTGCGACCGTCGTTTTGCCGGTTCCCCGCTGTCCGGAAAAGATGTACCCGTGCGCGATCCGCCGCTGCGAAATCGCATTCTCGATCGTAGTCTTGACGTGTTCCTGGCTGATCAGTTCGCCGAAGGACTTCGGGCGGTATTTGCGGGCAATAACCTGGTACATGCGGGAAGGTGGCGGTCGTCTTTCGCTGCGTTTGTTCTCGCGAGATCACCCTTCGCGAGTCTTCAAATGCTATGCCAGACCCCGGGTGATCCGCGGCACACAGGTTAAACCGCTACCGTTGCTTCCTTCCGGACCTGGCGGGGTTTGCAGCCGCCCGTTGCACGAAGCCCGGAGCCTGACAATTGACGATTGTACCAGATGGGTTGAAAACTCCCCGCCGAAACCTGCCCTATCGTTGACTCACTTCGCCCGCGAGGACTCGGTTGTTGAAGTCTTCCGACTTTCCCTTCGGTACGGTGAGCGTCTTCCACTCCGTTCCTTGGAAGTGCTTCGCTAACATCACGATCTGCCCCGTATGCATCGAGTAGTGCGCCACCTGCCGATTGATCGCCTGCATGACGGAATGCGGTTCGCCGCGGATCGTGATCGTGCGGCTGAGGTCGTTGTCCGTCAACGGCTCGAGTGCGCTAAACAAGCTAGCCCACCCGGATTCCCACAGCGCCATCAAGTCCGCCCGACCGGCCGGTGGGTCTTCGAACTCGGAGTCGCGATTCCGGTCCGGCTTCTCTCCGTCACTCGTTAGAAAAGCCGTCCAGCGAGACCGCATGTTACCCGCCATATGCTTTACGATGACCGCGATCGAATTCGCCTCCGAATCGATGAGCTCATACAATTGCTCGTCCGTGCACTGCTCCATCGCCCGATCGGCAAGACGCTTGTACATGCGGAAGATCGACAGCGAATCTGACACATAAGAGTTGGAAAACTGGTGCGCCATGTTTCTTATGCTAGCCATACGCTGGCGCAACGTACAATCGAGATTCAGCCCATGCCTGCGCCCAAAGCCCTGATCTTCGACCTCGGCGGTGTCATTGTCCCGCTGGACTTCCCTCGAGGCTACCGCGCCCTCGAAGCCGCCTCCGGAGTCCCCGCCGCGGAGATCCCCAAGCGGATCGGCGCCACGGACCTCGTCAAGCGGTTTGAAACCGGGCAGATGGCCGCCGCGGACTTCACCCGTGAACTCTGCGCGCTCTTCGATCTCCGCGTCACGCATGACGAATTCTGCGCGCTGTGGTCCGCGATCTTCCCCGCGCACTCGCTCCTACCCGAGGAATTGTTCGCGTCCCTCGCCCGCAACTACCGCGTCATCCTACTTTCCAATACGAATTCCATTCATTTCGAAGAAATTCGCCGGAATTATCCGCATCTAAATCACTTCCACCATTACGTCCTCTCCTATGAAGTCGGAGCCGCCAAGCCCAGTTCGCGAATCTACCACGCAGCCATCGAAGCAGCGCAGTGTGCCGCCGAGGACTGCTTCTTCACGGATGACATCCCGGTTTACGTCGAGGGTGCGCGCAAACAAGGCATCGACGCCGTCCAGTTCCTGAATTGCGAACAACTCGAATCCGAACTTCGCGCCCGCGGCGTCGATTGGTAACGCCATTGAGCAGGCCTGACGACTTGTGCCGAAAACCCAGAGCCCGCTGGGTTCTTCTAGGAGCCCGAGCCAACCCACTTTGGGGTCGCTACGGACGATGGCCATCCCGGGTCAGACATGCTCTTGAGCTGCGGGTTTCATCTCCCCGGTTGGGTACATCGCTGCCAGGTCCTGTGCACGAAGGCGCCGCCGAAAATGTTGAGCACGCCGAGCCCGATC
>JBDTTK010000026.1:0-14442 GCA_039930685.1 Bryobacteraceae bacterium
GTTTCTCGACGAACGCCGGAGCGACGATAGCGCGCGCCGCGAAAATCTGCCGGCGCTGGCCGCGCTCGCGGGCAGCCTGCTGGCAGGTGAGGCGATGAAGGCGGTTCTCGGGCTCGCGGTTCCGAGCGCGGGTCGATTGATCGTGTTCGATTTCCTTACCTTCGAGAGCACGCAACACGTGGTGCTGCGAAAGCCATGGTGTCCAGTGTGCGGCTGATCGACGCCTTCAGTGCGCGGACCGGCATCGTGCGCTCGCTTTCCTTCCTGGATCGCGGTGCGACGGAGCCGACGCCTCCGTGGATCTGCAATGCCACGCTCGCGAACTTCGATTTCCGCCGAGCCGCTCCGATGGAACGTGCGGCCGCCGGTAAAGGCGCGACGGAAGAAGATGCGCGCAACGCAGCGATCGCGGAAGCTCTGGAGAGGTACTGCGGATTTCAGGGGCGGGCTGAAGCGTTTGCTCGGACGACTGCATCTGAAGCGGGCGATGGCGCGATCTCGCCGGGGCGTTTCGTGCTTTTCAGCGATGCGCAGTATGCACAGCCGCAGTTCCCCTATCGGCGATTCGATCCCACGGAGCGCATCGCATGGGTTCGTGGGCACTCGCTGTGCGAGCGCCGCGAAGTCCTCATTCCGGCTGTGTTTGTCTATCTGAATCACTTTGAAGATCGTCTGGCGCCGCCGGATTCCTCGGGACTGGCAGCCGGTCCGGACCTGGAGTCGGCGATTCTTGGAGGGCTGTATGAACTCATCGAGCGGGATGCCTTCACTGTGACCTGGATGTGCCGGCGTCCGGCGGATCGAGTTGACGTCGATGCGCTGAGCGTTGTGGACCGCGCGATCGTCCGTCACTATCGGCTAAGCGGCATCGAGACGCGTGTGTGGCGGCTTCCGTCGGACCAGCCGGCCGCGATCATGATGGCGGCGTCGATCGACCGGAGCGGAAACGGTCCGGCCGCGGTCGTTGGCCTGGGGTGCCATCTCGATCCGGCGATCGCGGCGCGCAAAGCGCTCTTCGAGTTGTGCCAAGTGCGGCCGGGAGTGCCGAAAGACGCCGGTGCGCGGTTCTCGAACCCCGGAGAAGTTAGAACGCTGGAGGATCATGCCGAGTATTTCGCGGACGCCAGCCGGCTTTCGGAGTTCGACTTTCTCGATCGTGGCGGCGCGGCGGATCTGACCAGCCGCGCAACAGGATCCGTCGGCGGGGACATACGCCTGTTGAGCGATTCGCTCGCGAGCGCGGGATGCGCTGTAGCCTACACTGACGTGACGCTTCCGGATCTTCGCGATCTGCCAATCCGGGTGGCAAGAGTTGTCGCGGCGGGTCTTCAGCCTATCCATTTTGGCGCTGGGATGGAACGACTCGGCGGCAAACGGCTGACGTGCCCGGAAGCTGACCTAAATCCCTGCCCGCATCCGCTGGCCTAAGGAGGAGTCCTTGTTTCGCTCGGACGACTTTACTTCGCTGTCGCTGCTCTATCACTGGAACTCACTTCCGCGCGCTGTGCCAGAGAGCCTTCACACCCGAGAGTACCGCGAGCACGTCGACGGAATTGCGCTTCCCGACTCCGAGGTGACGACCAGTGAACTAGATCGCTTGATCCGCGAGAGGCGCTCTTGCCGCGACTTCGAAAGCAGCCCGCTGGATCGGCATTTCATCGGTCGGCTTCTGGCGAACGCAGCCTGCGTCCCTTCGGCGGGCTATCTTCATCCCCTCGAGATCTACGCAATCTCGACGGAAGGGATCTCGCATTACAATCCGCGAGATCATTCCACTGAGGTTCGCTGTGCGCGTCCTGCGCCTGGCGTCCTCAAATCAGCGTATTTGGGGCAGCCTTGGGTCGAGGCTGCCGGCCTCGTCGTCGTAATTACAAGCGTGTTTCGGCGTAATCAGAAGAAGTACGGCCCGCGCGGGTACAGGTACGCTTTGCTGCAAGCCGGGCATGCCGCGCAGAATATCTGTCTGACCGCCGGAGAACTCGGACTGGGCTCCGTCTGTCTGGGGGGGTTCGACGACCGGAAGCTCAATCGAATTCTCGGGGTGAATGGCAGAGAAGAGGCGGCCCTGTACTCGGTTGCAGTCGGGCACCCGCTGGATCGACCATAGGTTGATCGATCGCACTCCGTGAACGCCCTCCAGCACAAGCCGCGATTCTTCTGGCTAGCACTGGCCGCGGGTATTCTCGCGTCCGGAGTGTGGATCTTCGAAGCCGCCAACGTCTTTCTGGTTGGCCGCTATCAGAAGGTAATTGGCTGGTCGCCGGTTCTACAGAAGGGAACCTGGCAGGTCGGTTCGGTGACGTCCGGGGGGCCTGCCCACGGCAAGCTGCGCCCTGGGGACCGTCTGGTGTCGATCGACGGAGACTCAAACGTAAACCGCATTGGTCCTCTGTGGCGACTTACCGACTCTCCAGTCGATCGTTCGTATCGTGTTGAAGTTCTCCGCGATGAGCGTCCCGTTTCGGTCGTACTGAACTTCGAAGTCAAACCCGATCCGGACGGACTGGCTTGGGGATTGTTGTTTCTGCTGGTCGCGGGCTCGTTCCTTGCCAGCGGTCTTATGCTGGGCCTGCTGAAACCGGAGGATCCTGTCGCACGAGACGGTTTTGTAGTTTCGCTGCTGGTTGGGCTGTTCATGGTGTGCGTGGCGTCGAACATGCTCAACGGCATGCACGGGCCAAAATCCCTCGCCGTTTCTCTCACGCTCTACTCCGTCGTGCCGCTCCATGTCCTGTGGTCATATTTCTTCTTTGCAGGTTTCCCGGAGCATCGACCTGAAATTGGAGGCTGGCTGGTTCTCCGGCGCGCCCTCACGGTTCTCGCAGTAGCCATTTGGGTGCCGGTCACGCTGGTCAACCTGATCCGAATGCTCGGTCCAGACGCGGCGTCGAGCATCCTGGGCCACTATTGGAACGCGTTTAGCTTGTATCGTCTGATCATTGCACCGGCCCAGATGTTGTTTCTGGCCGCCGCTGCGGCCGCGACGCTTGCGGTGGGACTCAGAAACTATCGCCGGCTGGGAGAGGGTGACCTTCGGAGAAGGCTTCGCTGGATGGCGTGGGGCGCCGTCGCCGGCACCGTCCCCTCAATCGGAGCGTCCCTGGTCTGGGCTGTGCTGCGGGCCGCGGGAGATGACAACGAGTGGGCGAGCACGATTAGCGCGTTTACGCGAGTCACCAACGCCCTGGCGGTTATCACGCCGATCACGATGTCGTACGCGATCCTTAAGCATCGTGTGCTTGGCATTCAGGTGGTCATCCGCCTCGGCGTACAGTACTTGCTTGCCAGCCAAAGCCTGCGACTAATCCTGTTCCTGCCGCTGGCCGGCCTTGTTGCGGTGGTCCTGAGGAATCCGGACAAACCGCTCGGCGAGTTGCTGACAGGCGGTCCGGGCCGCATCAATCTCGTTTTACTCGCGCTCACCGCGCTCAGTCTCCGCTATCGCGTCCCGCTGAGAGCGGCGATCGACCGAAGGTTTTTCCGCGGCGCTTACGACCGCGAGCAGATCCTGGTACGGCTGATCGACCGCATCAAGGACCTCGATTCGGTGGAGGGATTCTCGCGCACTCTGAGCCAGGAAATCGAGACTGCGATGCACACCCGCTGGGTCTCGGTGCTGTATCACGCGGACCATAAGCCCGAGTACTCGCTTGTTTATACGACGGCCGCGCGCGAAGGTGAGATCGACCTGCAGGAGTCGGCCGCGCTCGTGCAACTGCTTGGGAAGCACCAAGGCGCACAAATGTGGCAGTCCCTTCGCGAGAGTTGCCCGGCAGCGGAGATTCGCTGGCTGGACGCGATGGGAGTGCAGATCCTGATCCCGATCATCGGTACCGACCACCGTGTTCTGGGTATCGTGCTGCTCGGCGACAAGAAGTCCGAGGAACCTTACACCCGTAAGGACAAAGAGCTGCTTGAATCCATCGCGGCACAGATCGGCGTCCTTTGTGAAAATCTGTCGCTGCGTGAGAGGATGCATCGCGAGCGCAAGATCCAGCAGGCCGTGATGGCGACTTCGGGTTCGCGGGAACTTCAGCTGATGAAGGAGTGCCTGGCGTGCGGTACCTGTTTCGACTCCGCTGCGACGAAATGTCACCGCGATGGCGCCGAGCTTGAGCTTACCCTACCTGTCGAACGAGTGATCGACGGAAAATACCGCCTGGATCGTCGGCTGGGCCAAGGTGGCATGGGCGCGGTCTACGAAGCGCACGATCTGCGGTTGGAGCGGCAGGTTGCCGTGAAGATCATGACGGGTTCGCTGTTTGGAGATGCGCGAGCCATGCGGCGATTTTCCCGGGAAGCTAAGGCATCCGCGCGGCTGGAGCATCCTAATATTGTACGGGTCCACGATTTTGGCGAACTCGCGATCAATGGCGGATTCCTGGTCATGGAGTACGTCGAGGGCGCGACCTGGCGGGCGCATATTCGCCGATTGGGCGCTTTCCCCCGTGAGATGGCAGCGGATCTGTTGGATCAGCTATTTGATGGAGTGGAAGCGGCCCATCGCGCCAAGATCATTCACAGGGATCTGAAGCCCGACAACGTGCTGATCTCCAACGGCAAGGCCAAGATCCTCGATTTTGGACTCGCCAAGATGAAGGAGATGGAAATGGCGGACCCGAAGAGCCTGACCGTCGCAGGCGTCGCATTGGGGACTCCGGGGTATATGTCGCCGGAGCAGCTTCGAGGCGACGAAGTGGACGAACGCACGGATGTCTTCTCGCTGGGGGTGATCGCGTTGGAGACGCTTACCGGCGAACTTGGGTTGCGGGGCAGGGCTTTCCATCAAGCGCTCTACTCGGCGCTCGGCGACCGTTTTGCATTCGCTGGCGTGACGGCCGGCCAACTCGAGATTCAGGCAATTCTTGCCACCTGTCTTTCGGAGGACTCCGAATCCCGATTGGGGAGCGTCGCGGAATTGAGGCGAGCGCTGATTCCTTTGATCCGCTCGGCGGATCCATTTCCCTATGCGAGTCCGGCGGTCGCATCCGGACCTGTCGATACTCAAACGATCGCGGAATAGGCGCGGCTGGACTAACGGCTACCGAGCAGCTTTTGAATCTGTGCACGGCGCAGTCAACTTTTATGTTGAAGGATGCCAACGCCGGAGGTCACGATTTTTGAAAATCCGTGGAGAAATAATCGTCCAGGCGTGATGCTCGAATGCTTGATTCGTTGTTTTCGCTCGTTGCGCATGTTGGCCCGCTTACCGCGCTAGCGTCTGGCCTGCTCGCGCATCCGGCGGCGGACGAGCAGCAAGAGCCAGAGGCGCCTTCAGCCGTGGCCGGCAAGTTCTTGAAGGCCACGTCCGGCGCGGATGTCCAGCAGATCATGCGAATGATTTCATAAAACGGTCTTGGCGTTCGGTGTGTGAAGACCAGTGGAGCGATACGAAGTCGGCCATAGGCGCACAGCTTTGCGGCTTCCTGTAGAATTCGAGAGCGATTCAGTTGAACAGCACGCATCTAGCGCGGTACACTACGAAGGTTGGCGTCGTCGCCAACGCCCGCCTTGCACGCAAGTGGGCGCGTAGCTCAACTGGCAGAGCAACTGACTCTTAATCAGTAGGTTGTAGGTTCGATTCCTACCGCGCTCACCATCAAACCCCTAATAAGTTAAGGGTTCCCCAGCTCTTCGCCAACAACGGCGGATGAAGCCTCCAAACCCGAATCAGCGGTTGTATTGGGGTGTGCTGCCTCGAAGCTGCTTCCAGACTCCGTCGGCGGCGGCGAGGAACGCGGGACTTAGAGGGCCGTCATCGAGCACGTCTAGATTCTGCTCCAGGTGCTCCAAGCGCGACGCGCCCAGAATGACGCACTCGATCGGCGTGTGATGGAGCAGCCAGTTCAAGGAAGCGCTGATGAGCGAGCGCCCGTCCTTCTCGGCCGCGGCACTTAAGCGATCGACAGCGTCGAATTGCTCGTCGTGCCAATAACGGTCCAAGTACATCGCGTTCTTGTCGAATCTCGTGCCCGCGATGGGCGCTTGGCGCTGCTGCTTGCCGGTGAGAAGCCCGCCTGCGAGCGGGTTGTAGACGATGTTCGAGACGCCGTAGCGAGCGCTCATCTCGAGATACTCCTGCTCGATCGCGCGCGCGATCAGGTTGTACATCGGTTGCGCGAGGTAGGGTGTTGCGCAGCTATTTTTGGTGCAAAGAGCGAACATTTCGGCCATCTGCCACGCCGCGTAGTTCGACGTCGCAGGATACCGGACCTTGCCCTGCGCAACCAGCGCATTCATTGCCTCAAGAGTTTCTTCAATCGGCGTCTTGCGATCGGGCAGGTGGAGGTAGTAGATGTCCAGATAGTCCGTGCCGAGCCGGCGAAGACTCTCCTCGACGGCGCGGATCATAGCTGGGCGCGAGAGACCTTGTTGGTCCGGCCCGTCGCCCACCTTATTCGCGACCTTGCTGGCAAGCACGATGTCGCGCCGCCGTGAGCCGAGGACCTTACCGACGATGGTTTCCGACTCCCCGCCGGTGTAGGCATTGGCGGTGTCGAAGAAGTTGATGCCGCGGTCGAGACAAAGGTCGACCATGCGGGCGGCGGCCTTTTCGTCGGTCTGCCCTCCGAATGTCATCGTCCCGAAGCATATTCTCGAGACTTCGAGCTCAGTGTGCTGCAGCGCAATGCGAGTCATCGGTTTTATGTACTTTCTCCGGTAAGCCGTTCCGCAAATTCGATCGCGCGGAGCAGGCTTCTTGTGGACGCGACTCCTTTGCCGGCGATGTCGAACGCGGTACCGTGGTCAACCGAAGTCCGGATGATCGGCAGACCGAGCGCGATGTTCACGCCCCCTTCAAAATCCAGGAGCTTTAGCGGAACGTGTCCCTGGTCATGATACATACAGACGATCGCGTCGAACTGCTTGCGGCGGACCGCCATGTAAAACAATGTGTCGGGAGGGAACGGACCTTCAACCGGCATGCCTTGCGACTTGGCCCACTCGACAGCGGGACGGATCTCGTTGATTTCTTCGTCACCAAATAGACCGTTTTCGCCGGCGTGCGGATTGAGCCCGGCGACCGCGATCCGCGCGTCTGGCTTTAGGCGGCAGACCGCTTCGCTTGTTAGCCGAATGATGGTCCGGATGCGCGGCTGCTTGGCGGCGAGGATGGCGTTGGCGAGCGACATGTGGGTGCTGACGTGCGTGACGATTAGCTGGTCCGACGCGAGCATGATGGTGACGTCGGAGGATCCGCACAATTCGCCGATCAGTTCGGTGTGTCCGGTGAAGATCGGGTCGGAGAGTTGGGTGGCCTCCTTGTTCATCGGCAGCGTGACCATGGCGGCGATTTCGCCGGCGAGGGCCGCGCGGGTCGCGGAAACGACGTAAGCGCGGGCGGCCGCTCCGGAATCGCGGCTCAGAACGCCGGGAGTCACCTGGGCGGCGGAGAGGAGCCGGTGGTCGACGACATGGAGTGGCCCCCGGACGTACTCACCGGCTCTGGCGATTCCGCGGAGTTCGACGCCGTAGCCGAGGGCTTGGTTGTAGAATTCGAGCGCGCCGAGGTCGCCATAGGCGACGAAGTCCTGCGCGATTTCGTTGTTCGCGATTGCTTTGAGAAGGATCTCGGGGCCAACGCCGCTCGAGTCGCCGATAGTGATCCCGAAGAGTGGTCTAGTAGATGACGCCATTGAGTTCTGTTCTGATGCGGCGGATCAGGTCCTCGCCGCCGAAGCCGCCCGCTTTCGTGATCAGGAACCAGTCTTGCCGGTCGACGCGGGAAATCGCCACACCGGGAAGCAGTTCGCCGAGCGGCCGCACAAGTGGAAGTCCGAACGCTTCAAGAATACCGAACGCAGTGTCCCCGCCGAAAACCATCACCGCATGGTAGCGCTCCCCGGCGAGCAGATCGCGGACCGTCGCGCCATTTACGCGAGCGAGGGCCAGTGGATCGACTGAGGCAGCGTCGATCTTGTGGATCCGCCACGGAAGACTTTCGCCGATCGCTCTCTGGTTTTCAGCGAACGAGACTTGTCGGGCGGACGCCGGGTGCATGCTTCCGTTGACGACGAGGCAGGTGTCAATTTTGGGCCAGGGTTCGCGTGCCGCGCTTGAACCCTGGAGATGCACGGCTAGTGCGCCGGCGATCGCGGCCGGCCCGGCGACGATGGAATAGCGGCCGCTTGAGAGAATGTCGGCCGCGATGGCATCGATCTCGGCGTCAGTCGAGGCGTCAAACACATCGCACGGGAGGCCGCCGTCAAGCACACGTCGGACCCTGCTGTCCGTCACCGGATTGAGTGGATCGGCGGCGAAAGTGGTCTCGTGCAGGGGAACGCCATCCACCAATAGGAGTCCGTCGCGCACGGTGCGTCCGAGAGCGGGATATGCCGGAACGTACGCGATTCGCGCGCTTGGCCGCGCGTCGCTGAGCGCGCGGAGTTCCGCGCCGATGTTGCCGCGCAGGGTGGAGTCGGTCTTCTTGTACGTAATGCGAGATGTGAAAAGGCGCGCGCAGGCGAACACCTGCTCGTATGCGGCGGCTGCCGTGGCATGCCGGGTCTCTGAGTCGATGACGACGACGCGTCCGTCCGTTGCACCGCCCGCACACTCCCAACCGAGTATCGCGGGGATGCCGGCCTGCGCGAATTTGGCGCCCGCCTCAGCCGCGCCTGTCATGTCGTCGGCGATCGCCAACACCTCGATCATTTCTTCAGATCGCCGTCGACGAACTCGTAGGTTCCGGTGACCTGGCCGTCAGGAGACCACGTCGTGGCCTTGCCTGTGCAGCGCTCGCCGCGCCAGCCGGACTCGCTTTTCTTATGTCCATTTGGCCAGTACTGCGTCCAGGTGCTGATGCCGGCGGGGACGTGGTTCCATTCCCAGGTCTTTTGCCCGGCGGCGGTCCAGTAGGTCTCGAGCCCCGTTTTGACGCCGCCGCGCCACGTAACCGAGTATTGCTTGGCGCCGGAAGGATAGAGCCACGTTTCCGGCCCGTTGAGGAGATAGCGTCCGTCCGGCGCAGCGGAAAGGCTCCAGGAGCCTTCCGGTTTACCGTCCGCGTACGCCTGGTTCCCCTTAACGGCCTTTCCGAGCGCGTCCACGACAGACGTCGCGGTTGTCGAGTTGGAAAGGATCCAGGCTTCGTTGAGTTCAAAGTGCTGCGACGGATGATTCATGCTGCTAATCAAGTGAATCACGCCGTTTGGCGCTTGCGTCGCGACGGCATAGCCGAGCGTGCCTTCGCCGTGCCGGGGGTCATTCCATTCGGGCCGCACGCCGAGCGTAAAGGCCTCGTGTGGCAGCGCGCCTGGAAGCTTCTTCATCTTCCAGGTGCGGCCCTCGTCGTCCGAAAGCGCGACGAAGACGCCTTTTTCTGTGATGCCCTTGGGCTGTTTACCCTCGCGGTCCTGATAGTCCGCCGCTAAGAAGATGCGCCCGCTCGCAAGCCGAACCACCGTCGGACGCTGATTGCTGCTGAGGGCGGGGAAGGGCGTCTTGCGAACATCAACCCAGGTACGGCCTCGGTCATGCGACGTCGCCTGCGGCATGTAGCCGTCGATGTTGGTGTTCTTGCCGCCCAGCGCGAGGATGCCATCCTTCAACGCGACGAACGCGGTGTGCCGCCCGGCCGTACGGCCCCCGGTATCGGACCAGGTCACGCCGTTATCACGGCTTTCCCAAAGGAGCGATTCGCCTCCTACGGCGTCACTGGATAGATACATCGCGCCGTCCGGCATGCGGAACGCGTTTGTGATTGGCTGCGGCGAAATGCCTCCGACAGGGCCTTTTAGAAGAGGGAATTGCACCTGGCTCCAGGTTGCGCCGCTGTTCGTTGAGGATTGCATGCGGAACGGCACGCCCGTCAGTCCGACTCCTCCACCGAAGAAGCGTACGGTGCCATTGTCGTTCCAAAGCAGTGCGGACTGGTCGTTAACATCGGCGAAATCGTAGAAGAGCTCGGGGAAGTCCCACTGCTCGGCCCCGAAACGCAGCCGGCTGATCACGAACGTCGGATTGCTGATGTATTCGAGGTGGCTGGTGGTGGCAGAGAACGTGATCCAGATCAGGTCGCCGTTCGGTGCAACCGTTACTCCGGCGGAGTGGTTATGGCCATTCACGGCCGGATCGATGCCGGAGGCGCGGATTGCGTCAGCGTTGACGTCCTCTGGCGGAATCGGCAACAGCGGACGCTGGTGCAACCAAGGCTTCTTAGGATCTGGGCCGGAATGCCGGAGCGCATTCCTCTGCTTGACGAAGGCTAGTGGGAAGGCCGGGGTCACGGGCAGGAGGGCGGTCTTCGGAAGTTCCGCCTCGACGATACGGAAGCCGATCGGATGCTGGCCGCTGAACGACGGGGCGATGCTCGCGCGATTCGCGGAACGCCGATAATAGGGCGCGTAGCCGTCGGAGCCCTTGCCGGTCGGGCCCATGATGCCTCCGCCGCGCACGACGCGCGCGAAACCGGAAGCTGGTCCGACGGGGTCCACCTGGGGTGCGGCGGGATACGATCCGTACCAATCGAGCGTCCATTCCATGGCGTCGCTATTCATGTTCTTGAGGCCCCACGGGTTTGCCTGGCCCTCCGCGGGCGGCGTGTCGCCGGACGGGAAGTGGGTGGTCGTGCCGGCGCGCGCAGCGTACTCCCATTCGGCTTCAGTCGGCAGGCGGAAGTGGCGCTTCTCTTTGCGGCTCAGCCAGTCGCAGTAGGCGACCGCCTCGTCCCAGCTGATTCCGGTTACATACGGCGAGAAACGTCCGGTGTCCTGATAGTCCATGCGGAACTTCTGAAATTGGGCGACGGTCACCTCCGTTTCAGACATCGAGAACGGATACGTAATGCGAACCTCGTGGACGGGCGTCTCGTCGTAATCGCCATTGGGAAACAGGTGGTGCTGCATGAGAACGGCGGGGTCGGTGGGGCGATCGTTGCCCATCAGGAACGATCCTGGGGCGATCCGGATCATCGTCATTCCCGCTGGGCCTTTGGGAGGTGATTTCTGAGCCCGGGCCTCAAGAAAGGCCAACGCAACAAGGGCGGCTACGACGGAGAAGCTGCGGAATCCGATTCGCATAAGGTCCACTACCAATAAGGCGATTCTGTCATCCAGGCCGCGCGGCGTCAAGTAGTTTTCAATAATTGCAGCTAACTTTCATTTCTGCTCGCGTGTTGCGGGCCGCTCGGTGTATAGTGATTGCCAGACTTATGCAACAGCGATGGCTCGACCTGTCGATTATGGTTGCGTACATGGTGGCCATGGCTGCCGTAGGCATCCGTTTCGCGCGCAAACAGACCAGCACGGAATCCTATTTTGTCGCCAAGCGTTCGATTCCTTCCTGGGCGATGGGTTTGTCGATTGTCGCCACGTTGATCACCAGCGTCACGTTTGTGGCCTATCCGGGTTCCTCTTACGGAAAGAACTGGTCTCTGTTGGTGCCCGGGTTCATGGTGGTGATCGCGCTGGCGTTGGTGGGAGCCGTCATCATTCCGTTTTACCGTCACGTGATCGGTATGAGCGCGTACGAGTATTTCGGCAAACGCTTCGGGCGGCCGACACGGCTCTACAGTTCGCTCGCGTTTTCGCTGGCGCACTTCTCCAAAATGGGGTTTGTCTTTTACCTGCTCGCCCTGACGGTCAACAGTATGACCGGTTGGAGCATGGACGTGCTGATCGTGGTCGTCGGGCTAGTGACGATTTTCTATACGGTGGTCGGCGGACTGGAAGCGGTGATCTGGACGGACGTGATCCAGGGTTTCGTGATCTGGATCGGCGTGTTTGTGGCGCTCGGATATCTGCTGTTTCTTCCGCCCGGCGGACCGTCCGCGGTGTTTCAAGTTGCTTGGGAGAATCACAAATTCAGCCTTGGCACGTGGGACGCCGACTTTTCGCAGCAGCAGAACCTCTACGTGCTGATCCTGTACGGCTTCTTCTGGTATCTGCAGAAGTACACAGCCGACCAGACCGTAGTGCAGCGCTACCTCGTAGCCAAAACCGACCGCGCCGCCATCCGCGGCGTGGCTTTCGGGGCTTTGCTGTGCGTTCCGGTGTGGACGCTGTTCATGCTCATTGGTACATGCACGTGGGCGTTCTACAAGCTGACCGGCGAGAGCCTGCCGTCCTACGTCACGAAAGCCGACCAGGTCTTTCCGTACTTCCTGACCGTGCATCTTCCGCCAGGCATGGCCGGGTTGTTCATGGCTTCGCTGATGGGCGCGGCAATGTCCGGCCTGGCATCGGACCTGAGCGCACTGGCCGTGGTTGGCGTCGAGGATTTCTACCGCTCGTACCGGCCCCAGGCCACGGACGGCCAGAGACTACGTGGGGGCAAATGGATCGTGGCAGTGGCCGGTGCGCTGTGCATGGTGATCGCCATCGTCCTGGCGCATTCGAAGGGCGGCGCTCTATCGATGTGGTTCTCTGTCTCGGCGATCGTCTCGGGCGGCCTAGCCGGACTGTTTTTGCTCGCGTTCTTGAGCACCCGCGCGAACCGGCAGGGGATCTACATCGGAATCCTGGCCACGGTTCTGTTCACAGCCTGGGCCACGGCGACGTCCGGCGACCAGAAGTCGATTACGCTGGTGGTCAACTACCCCTGGCACTCGCTCACGATCGGCGCGGTGGGACACATTGTGCTGATCGTGGTCGGCTATGTGGCCAGCCTGTTCTTCCCGGCAGAGCAAAGCGCGTTGAGTGAAATGACGCTCTGGAAGTGGCTGGAGACGCGGAAGCATCTCGCCGTCGAACCCAGTTAACCGTCAAGCCAGGCGCGGATCACTGCGCTGTTGTCTTTGTCGCCCCAACCGTCCGCTTCCAAGTGCTCCAGAATGCTCCGGTGCAATTCGGACAAGGGCGCCCGGCTGCCATTCCTGAGCGACGCGGCGAGAATCAGCCGGACGTCCTTCAAGTGCTGTGAAAGGCGCGCTTCGGGCTCGAAGTCGCCCGCAATCATCTTTTGGCCCTTGGCGTCCATCGCGCGGGAGTAAGCCGGCCCGGCCTTGAGGACCTCAAGGACTTTGGCGGGGTCGAGTCCTTGGCCGGCGCCAAACGCGAGTGCTTCCGCCAGAACAGCTCGATTCAAGCCCAGCGCGAGGTTGACCGCAAGTTTCATCCGCGTGCCTGCGCCGGGCGGTCCGACGTGAAACACGGGTGCGCCAAAGCGTTCGAGGATGGGCCGCGCCTCGGCGAACGCACTTTCCTTCGCGCCACAAATCACGATCGCGGTACCCTCGCGGACCTGACGGCTGGACCCGCCGATCGTCGCGTCCAAATAGTCGACGCCCGCGCGTTCGAGACGGAGAGCCGCGGCATCGACGCGTTCCGGGTCGCCAGTTGTCGTGTCGATGATGATCGCGCCGTCGCGAAGAGCGGGAAGAACGCCGTCAAGCACGTTGTCCACTGCGTCCGAGTCGGGCAGGCTAAGTACGATGCGGTCGCACCCACGGACCGCGTCGTGCGCGGATTCGGCGGAGCCAGGTGTTCGCTTCCTTGGATCCGAGTCGAAGCCCGCGACTTCGAATCCTGAGGTGGTCAGGCGCTCGGCAAGCGCGCTGCCGAGCAGGCCCAATCCGATAACCGCGATTCGTTGCGCTGCCATCGCACGCCTTATGGTTTCGCCCCGGGTGGGAGGGCAGCCCGCCAGCCCGCACGCAGCATGGCGCTCAATTCGGTGCGGACTTTGTCGAACGTCGGATTTCCGGCGAGGCTGTTGACTTCGCGAGGGTCTGCGACGTGATCGTAGAGTTCAATCCCTTTGCGGCCTTCGTCCCATTCGGTGTAGCGCCACCGGTCGGTGCGGACGGACTTTCCCAGAAACTCGATCTCTTTCGCGGCTTCCGTTCGTTGCTTTCCACGGCCCTGCATGCTGAACACCGCCTTCTTCCAAGGCAGAGCCGGATCGTCAAGCAGCGGGCGTAGGCTGTAGCCTTCGAGGTTAGCGGGCGGAGTAAGGCCGCAGACCTGCGCCAGCGTCGGATACAGGTCGACCAGTTCGACAAGGCGTTGCGAATGGCGACCGGCGGCTCGAATGCCGGGTGCGGCGACAACCAGCGGTATGCGCGGGCAGGGCTCGAAAAGCGAGCTTTTGTGCCACATTCCGCCATGCTCGCCCAGAAGATAGCCGTTGTCGCCCATGAAGACCACGGCGGTGTTGTCCCATAGCTTCCCGCGATCCATGGCGTCGAGGACCACGCCCAATTGCGCGTCCATGAAACTGGCGCAGGCGTAGTAGGCGGCGCGCTGCTGGCGGACCTCGAGTTCGGTCAGGGGCTTGTCGGGCGGCAGGTGATTGAGGGCCGCCGGCAGGACCTTGTCGAAGTCCGATGGCTTGGTATCGGGCAGCGGCATCTTGTCGGCGGGAAAGAGGTCGAAATATTTCTTCGGTGCGGCATACGGCGCGTGGGGACGGCGGAATCCTGCTCCGAGGAAGAACGGCTTCTTCGACCTGCTCATCGTATCGAGCCATCCGGCCACCTTGCGGGCGAACACGCCGTCCGGC
>JBDTTK010000027.1:0-14441 GCA_039930685.1 Bryobacteraceae bacterium
GATGAAGGCCGGCACCCGCCCCAAGGACAACACCATCATCGACGAGTGGATCGCGGCGCAACATGCCGATGGCGACTCCGCTGCCGCGTGGCGCGCCAACATCCAACTGGCGAACGATCTTCGCGGGATCCGCGACGTCGCGCCCTACGAGGCAAGAGCCGAGGTGCTGCGGAAATCGAAGACCGTGAAGGATGAGCTGAAAGCGGAGCGGTCGGCGCACAACAAAGAGGCGGTGCTCACCCAGAACCTGATCCGCTACCAGACCGGTCTCGACGATCCGGCGACGCGCGACGACAGCGAACGTCAGTTGCGGAGCACAGTGAACGACCTGAAGCGGCGGTCCGCCGCGGACAGCGACACGCCGGACCGCCGCGCGAGCCGCCGCGCGCTCGCCGGCATCTTCGCCATGCTGGTCGAAGGCAACCGGCAATACCTCGAACGGAACCAGTACGACCTCGCCGCGGTGAGGAATGACATTGCCGCCGACATCCCGCCGGACCGCCCCGGCGTCTGGCTCGAGGCGGCTCGGCTGCTCGAACTCGCGGGCGACAAGAAGCGCGCGCAGTACTGGCGGGACCGTGCCGAGAAGGCCGGAGTAACCCAGCCTCCTGGACGTGGACGACCGCGGTAGTCTAGAACGCGTAATCCGGCGGTTTGATCCCTTTCACGCGCAGGTACACTTCCGCCTGGCCGCGATGGTGCGCGGTGTGCGTGAAGTACGACCACAGCCACTCGAAGCCGGTCATCTTGCGGGCGGGCGGTCCGACGATGGTGTCCATGCGTTCCGGCGTCATCGCGGCCACGGCTTTGTCGCAAAACTCGAACGCGCCGGTCACGAACTCGACCGCGGTGTCCTTGTCGACATCGCCCTTCGCCGCGCCCTTCATCCATTCCGCGATCTTCGGCGGCGGCGTTATGCGCTCGAGCCCGCTGGCGGCGGCGCACGCACCGACGTTAGCCACCGCGATGTGCGCCATCAGTTGGCCGAAGTTCATCTCCTCGGGCGATGGCCGGAACGTGTAGCCGTCGGCAGGCATCGCCTTGGCGACGGCGATAGTGAATTCGCCGGATGTCTTCCAATGCTTCGCCATCGCATCTTTGGCCGTCGTCTGGCCAAAGGCGGCAGAGGCGATCACAACGCCGAGCAGCAATCGTATGTTCATGGTTCCCTCGTGAGTTCTTGGTCTTAGCGCGGGACATCGACGCGCTGCGACTACCCGGAAGCCGCGCGCCGCATCCCAACTCTCTAGAATAAGGGCATGAGCGATACTCTCCGCATTGCCGACCGGACCTTTACCTCGCGCCTGTTCGTCGGCACCGGCAAATACCGCAGCTTTCCCGAAATGACGCGCTGCCACGAAGCGTCCGGATCGGAGGTGGTAACCGTCGCGGTCCGGCGCGTGAACCTCACCGATAAGTCCAAGGAGTCGCTGCTCGATTACATCGACCGCTCGAAGATGTTCATCCTGCCGAACACGGCGGCGTGCTTCACGGCGGACGACGCCATCCGCACGGCACGGCTTGGCCGCGAGGTGGGTCTCTCGCATTGGGTGAAGCTCGAAGTGATCGGCGATCCGAAGACGCTGTTCCCTGACAACGAGGGCCTGCTTGAAGCGACGCGCGTCCTGGTGAAGGAAGGCTTCGTGGTGCTGCCCTATACCAACGACGATCTGGTCAACGCGAAGAAGCTGGTGGACGCCGGCGCGGCCGCGGTGATGCCGCTGGGCGCGCCGATCGGCAGCGGACTCGGCATCCAGAACGTCACCAATCTGCGGATCATGCGCGAGATGATCACCGAAGTCCCTCTGATCGTCGACGCCGGCGTCGGCACGGCGTCCGATGCGGCGCTCGCGATGGAACTGGGTTACGACGGCGTCCTGATGAATACGGCGATCGCCGAGGCCGAAGACGCCGAACAAATGGCGATTGCGATGAAGCTTGGTGTCGAGGCCGGGCGTCATGCCTATCTGGCGGGACGCATGCCGAAGCGTCTGTATGCGAGCGCCAGCAGTCCGATGGCGGGCGTGGTCGGCCGCGGCTAACGATTACGCGTGTTCGGTGACGAATACGCGCGACGGGTAAAAGCCTTGGCGGACGACATGATCTTCTAGGATCGCGAACTGCGCCGAATGGAGCGTCTCCGGGATGGAGGCGTCCACCTGGCGGCCCCAGAAAGCGGGCGCCACTTTGCCGCAGACGCGATACATCTGGTTGAAGATCTCCGCGTTCTGGCCGATGACGACCAGCGTGAATTTAGCTCCGGGCTTCAGGACGCGGCGCACTTCCGCCAGCGACCGCCGGATGCCGTCGGCGTCCAGAAGTTCGAGCAGGAAGCAGCACATGACGGCGTCGAAGCTCGCGTCCTTGAAGGGAAGGTACCGGGCGTCCACAGCCTGGCAATGCGCCTGGGCGTCTTTGAACTCGGCGCGAGCCCGGCGCTGCGTGCGGGCGGCCATGTTCGGCGAGAGATCCAGCCCGAAGGTTTGACCTTTCGGGTTCGCGCGGACCAGCCGGCGAAACATTTCTCCGGATCCGGTCGCCAGTTCGAGAACCTTCATTCCGCTCTCGATTCCGGAAACCTCCAGCGCCTTGCGATGCGCTTTGGAGTGAAAAAAGAAGGTGCTTGCCGGATAGATCGCCGCCAACCGGTCGTAGACGCGGCGCGTTCTATCGGAAATCGTTCGCGGCGATTCGTCAGCACGGCGCGGAAGAGTTAAAGAATAATTCCAGTCGCTCAATGAATGCTCCGGCTTGGGAAATTCCGACGACTGCCCGCCTGCGCCCCGAGAGGGCGCGCGTGCCTTGCGCCCTCATCATCATACACGGATTTTGGGGTCGATTTGGGGTGACCGGAATCGGGCGATCAATCCTCGCGGAGGGCGTCCAATGGAGCCAGGTTCGCGGCGCGGCGGGCCGGAACATAGCTCGCGAGGGCCGCGGCGACCAGAAGGACGGTGGCGCCGCCCGCAAAACTCCACGGGTCGGTCGCGCTCACACGAAACAGAAGGCCGGCCATCAACTTAGTAAGCAGGAACGCGCCCACAGCACCAGCGGCGATGCCCGCCGCCGTGAACGCCAGGCCTTCGGAGACAAACAACCGCAGGACGTTCCGGTTCGACGCGCCGAGCGCCATCCGGATGCCGATCTCGCGGGTCCGCTGGCTAACGGAGTAGGCGAGTACGCCGTAGAGCCCGACGGCGGCGAGGATCAACGCGAGAGCGGCGAACCCGCCGAGAAGCGTCATTACGAAGCGGCGCTCGGAGACCCATTCGCCGAGTGTTTCGGTCATGGTGTGGACCTGCTGAATCGGCTGGTCCTTGTCAATCGACCAGACCTGTTGTGAGACCGCCGTGGACAAAGCAGCGGGATCGCCGGCCGTGCGCACGACAAGGGTCGGAGTCCGAAAGACCTCCGACGGCATGTACACTTCGGGTTCGAGGTTCGCTTCGGGTCCGAGCTGGTTCGCATCGGCGACGACGCCGATCACGACGCGCCGTCCGCCGCCGACTGTCAGCGGTCTACCAATCGGGTCTACGCCGGGCCAAAGCTTCTTGGCGAGCGTTTCGTTGATCACGATCGAATTCGACTTCGGGTCTTCGACTTCCTGACGAGTGAAGGTGCGCCCCAGGCGCAGGGGAATCACCATGGTTCGGAAGTAGTCTTCGGTCACAAGGCGCTGGCTGCTCATCGGCGGAGCGGCGCCCGCGACCGCAGGGGCTCCGTCGAGCGAATAGTTGGTGAAGCTCAGGCCCTGCATAGGCAGTCCGCCGGCGACGCTGGCGGCAACGACGCCGGGAACGGCGGCGGCCCTGTCGAGGAGCGTGCGGGAGAATGCCGCCAGCTTCGCGTCGCTGGGATAGATGCCTTCAGGAAGGGACATGCGAAGCGTGAGCAGGCCTTCCTTGCGGAAACCCGGATCGGCCGTGAGCATCTCGCGCACGGTGCGGATCAAGAGTCCGGCGCCGACCAGAAGGACCAGAGCCAGGGCGACTTCACTCGCCGCCAGGATACCGCGGAGCCTGCGGGATGCGCCGCCTGTTCCGGTGCGGCCGCCCGAATGCAGCGCTTCATTGACGTTCCGGCGCGCGGCGTCGACCGTCGGCGCGATGCCCAGAATGACGCCGGTAAGCAGCGCGGCGCCCAGCGTAAACAGCAGCGTGGGGACGTCGATCCGGAGTTCGTGCAGGTGCGCCAGGTCGGCGGGCGCGAGCGCCGAGATCGCTTGGATGCCCCAAGCGGCGAGCAGGAGTCCGAGTGCGCCGCCGGCTACGCTGAGCACCAGGCTCTCCGCGAGCATCTGCCGGGCGAGACGAAAGCGGGTGGCTCCGATCGCCAGGCGGATCGCCATTTCACGGCGGCGTCCGATCGAGCGCGCCATCAGCAGATTGGCTACGTTCGCGCATGCGATCAACAGGACGAACGCGACAGCGCCCTGGAGCAGCAGGACGTATTGGCGCGTTCCGGGTCCGATGTCTTCCACGGCAACGGGAAACACGCTGACGCCGAAGCCCGTGTTTTGTTTGGGATTCTCGATGGCGAGCGTGCGGCCGATGGCTTCCATGTCGGCGCGCGCCTGCGTCAAGGTCACGCCGTCTCGCAGACGGCCATAGACGTAGTTGGTGCGCGCCGACAGCGTGCCAGCAGGCTGCGCCGGGCGCACATCGAGGGGGACCCACACTTCCGGCTTCTTGGTGTCGAAGCCCTGCCACATCGCGGGCAGATGGAACTGCGCCGGCCATACGCCGACGATGGTGTGCGGAATGTGGTCTAGTTCGATCGTCTTTCCGAGGATCTGAGAGTTCGAGGCGAACCGGCGGACAAAGAGCGAGTGACTGAGAATGGCCACCCGATTACGGCCGGGCTGCGTTTCTTCCGCTGTGAAGGCGCGCCCAAGGGCAGGCCGTACGCCGAAGACGTCGCCAAAGTCCGAGGGAACTCGTGCGGCCTCAAGGTCCTCCGGCTTGCCGCTGCCGGTGAGATTGAAATGGAGGTCCTGAAACGCGGTTAGGCCGTCAAACGACCGCGACAGCTGCTTCCACCGGAGGAGGTTCTCGAGTGAGACCGGAAAGCGCTCCGCCAGGAACATGCTCACCTGCGGATTCTTCTCCCACACCATGACGAGGCGGTCAGGTTCGGAATAGGGGAGCGCACGCAGCAGGACGGCGTTCAGCACGCTGAAGATCGCTGTGTTGGCCCCAATACCCAGCCCAAGAACGAGGACGGCGACGAGGACAAAGCCGGGAGTCTTGGCGAAGGTGCGGAGCGCGAAGCGCAAATCGGCAAGCATGGTTCATTCTACGTATCAGAAGACAAGAGGTTTCGGAGAAAGCTCCAAGGCCGGCCATTCTCGACGACATCCTGGCGGATGCGAGGGAGCCGGCAAAGCCGGGTGGTAGACTGCAAGCGAGGACGCCCCAGTGGCATCGAATCCGCTTGCGAAACTAACGGAAGAACAGTATCTCGCGATCGAGCGCGCCGCGGAAACCAAAAGCGAGTTCGTCAACGGAACCATGTTCTCGATGTCCGGAGCAAGCCTGCGGCACGCCCTGATTGGCGCGAATCTCCTAGGGGAGTTGCACGCCCGTCTACGGGGCGGCGGCTGTCGAGTAATCACTGCCGATCTACGAGTGCACGTCCCGGCGACCGGACTCTACACGTATCCGGACGCAACCATCGTCTGCGGACCACCACTGCTGCGCGACGCGCACCAGGACACGCTGCAGAATCCGTCTGTCATCTTTGAGGTCCTGTCTCCGTCGACGGAAGGGTACGACCGTGGCGCGAAGTTCCAGCACTACCGCACGATCACAACTTTGACGGATTACGTGCTGGTCGACCAGTCGAAAATGCGCGTGGAGCATTTTTCCCGGCAAACGGGCGAGACCTGGACTCTGCACGACACGATGCGCCCGGAAGACGAGTTGCGGATCGACTCCATTAACGTCTCGCTACCGTTAGCTCTGATCTATGAGGGTATCGCCTTCGATCCGATGGAGACTGTTTCGGTCTTGGCCTAGCGCGTCAGCCGGTAGATCAACAAAGCCGCCCGCTTGGCCTGAATAGGCATCCGCGACAAGTCGATCGACTCTCCGGCGGCATGCGATCCCGCGCCAGCGGCGCCCATTCCGGAAATCGAATCGACGTACGGAGCGATAAACGAGATATCGCCCGCGCCGCGCTGCATGGGATCGAGGGGTTCCATTTCGGGCTCGCCGAGCGTCTTGTTGACTTCGTTGAGCTTCGCCAGCAGAGCGACGTTGCCCGGCGTCGGCGGCATGGGCGGATACAGGTCCTCGAACTTCAGGTCCGCCGTTGTGCCCTTCAGGTTCTTGGCCAGAATGGACTGCATTTTGTCTTTGGTTCGCGCCACCTGTTCCGGCGACAGCGCGCGGACGTCGCCGATGGCGAGCGCCTCGCCGGGTACGATATTCGGCTTGCCGCTCACGGTAGCGCGGTCGCCCGGCTCGACGGCGATACCGTTGCCGCCCAGCACCATCCCGACGCTGTAGGTGAGGTTCGGTTCACGGAGCTGTTCATAGAATGCGTTCAAGATCCGGCTGAGTTCGTAGATCGCGCCGTCGCCCATCGCGTCGGTGAAAATCTGGGACGAATGGCCGGTCTTCGCGCGGACCCGGATTTCCCACTGCGCGGCGCCGCGGCGGGAAATCGTGCCGTAATCCTTGCCATTGCGGCGCGCCGCGGATTCAAAGCAAAGAGCGTAGTCGTTCGATTTGCCTGCGGCGATCATCGCGCCGCGCGAGATCGAGATCGGGTCGCCGGCGGCTTCCTCGTCGCCGGTGATGAAGACGGTGATGTTCGTGTCAGCAAGGGCGCTGGCCTTCTGCATGGCCTTCAAGGCGGACAGCATGACCACAAGCCCGCCCTTCATGTCGTCCGTGCCGGGCCCGACAGCGAGGTCTCCGGCGCGGGAAAACCTCTGAAAAGGGTTCGATGGCTCAAAGACCGTGTCCATGTGGCCGATCAGCAGGACGCGCTTTCCGTGCGTTCCCTTGCGTTCCGCGACGAGGTGCGGTCCGCGCTTGACGGCGTCGCCCGATAGTAGCCGCGTGGTGAAGCCGAGCAACCGCAGTTCGGTGTCAAGGACGTCGGCGACGGAGCGCACACCGAGCGGGTTGAACGTGCCGGAGTTCATGTTTACGAGGCGCTCGAGGAACGAGGCGGCGGCGGGCGCTTCCGCGTCGACGGCCTTAAGCATGGCGGACTCCTGCCCGGTCGGCGCCTGCGCCATCGCGATGCCGGCGAGAATCACGATGAAGAGGATTCGCATGATTGTCTAGAGTAGCCGTCTTTGCGAACGAAGTGGGAGCCGTCGGACCGAACCAGTATGCTTGGCGGCGCCTAACCGCCGCCCGCGTCGTTGAGACTTTCTAACTCCGGCAGCGCCAGCAAATCCTTCGGCCGGCCGGCAGCACGTTTTGCCCGAATCAGACTCGGGAGATCGAGAATGCAGATGCGTCTGCCGAAGGCCTGGACTTCAATTGCCGTCGCCTTCACGGCGTCGAACGAATCCAGCCCAGCTACTTCGGCGAGAAGATCGACATCGCCGGCGTCCGTATGAAGGGTCAGCATAGAGCCGTTCCGGACCGTTGCTTCATCCCAGACAAACGGCAGGCCCGGAGGGAATTCGCGCGGGCGAGGATGATACGGCTCCAGTGCCGCCACAATGCGCCGAAGGTTGCTTTGCGTCCTTGCGTAAAAGATGTCCAGGTCGAAGGTGATTGCGGCGCTGCCGTGGAGAGTTGCGGAGAGCCCACCGATGACTACGAAGTCGACGCCCGCGTCACAGAGGGCCTGGATGGCCGTCTCGAATTCCACTAGGACCGCCGGCGAGCCGCGCCACGCAGCGGCTCAAGGACTCTGGTCGCTTCCTGCAAGCGCGCACCCCGCTCAGCGGGGGTCAGGCGCAGTTGCTCGACCAGAAGTGACAGATCGATTCCGAATTCCTTCGCCGCCTCGATCTTGCTGCCAGGGGGCGGATTGCGCAGCTTCGCAGCGGCCCGCTCGAACTGCTCCGGAGTTAGCGCGCGAAGTTCCTTCACAATCCGATCTTACTCCCGTGCGTCAGGACACCGCCGCCAGCGCGGGCTGCTTTGCCGGGATCTCAATGCCGGTGGTGGTGCCCTCTCCGGGCTTCGAATCAATCCACATGCGATACGTTTCGCCGTAGAGAACCTTCAAGCGCTCGTTGACGTTGCTGACGCCGATGCCCTGCTCAAACAGCGTCGCAAGCTTCGACTCCGGGATGCCGACGCCGTCGTCCTGGACCACGATCAGCACGCGACCGCCGCTCAACGAAGCGCGGAGGTGAATCGTGCCGCCGTCGATCTTGTTGGACAGGCCGTGGCGGATGCTGTTCTCGACGATGGGTTGGAGCAACATGCTTGGCACCAGGTGGTCAAGGGTGTCGGCTTCCACTTCCTTGACGATTTGCAGTTTGTCGCCAAAGCGGGTCTTTTCGATCGACAGGTAGTCGTCAATGAAAGACAGCTCCTCACGGAGGGGCGTCAGATTCTCCTGCTGGCGAAGCAGGCGGCGCAGGATGTTCGACAGCTTGTAGACAACTTGACGGGCCTGCTCCGGATTCAGGCGGATCAGCGAGGCGACGGTGTTCAGCGTGTTGAACAGGAAATGCGGATTGATTTGGCGGCTGAGCGCTGCAAGGCGAGCTTCGTTGAGCAGGGCCTGCTGCGTTTCGAGCGTCCGTTCGTTACGCATGCTCGCCCAAACGCGGATCGGCAGCACCACCGCGAGGACCGTAGTGATGTAGACGCCGACCGTCATCCAGGCGCCGCGATCCTCCCAATTTTGCGAGAACGAGAAGACGCCCTTGGCGCCGAATACTCTGGCGGTGATTTCCCGGAGGAGCTCCGCGAACAGGATCGCGAAGGTGGCGCCGAGGCTGAACGCGGTCCGGCGGAGGTTCCGCTTGCGGACCAGTTCCCAGATGCTTTGATCCACGAACGGCGAGATGCGCCAGATGTCTTCTTTGTCGGGCGCGACGTCGCGCAGCAAACCGCCGAGGACGCCAACGGCGGCAAACAGAGGCATCGACATCCACTCGCCGCCGAACATGGCTGGAATCGAGATCAGGATGCCGCCGACAAGCCCGGTGGCGTAGCCGCCAAGCAATCCGAGAACGATGCTGCCCTCAAGGCCGAGGTCGACTGCCTGATAGGTTCCGCGAGTCAGCAGGCGTGTGGCGACTCCGGCACCGAAGATGATGGCGCATCCGAGGGCCATCTGGAGCCGCTGGCCCAGAGTCCGCTCCTCGCGCAGCAGCATTCGCTGGAATCTGGTGGACCGGGCCAGGATGCTCGCGAGCGACGCCGCGACGGCGAGCTTCACCAGCAGCAGGACCAGGTGTTGTTCGGGCATTCCCCTCCATCGTGAATCGGCGGGCGTGTTTCGTCAATCGGCTTATACTTAGAGTAGTTCCGTTCCCTCACTGCCAGGCAATGACAGCAACACAATGAAGGTTTCCAAGGCCGCAGAGGCCGATTTCCCGACCCGGTTCGGCCAGTTTCGCATTCATGGTTTTGTGGCGGAGACGCCAGATGGTCAGGAGGATGCGGTCGTACTTACCATGGGCCGGCTCGACGGGGAGCCGCCGCTGCTGCGCGTTCACTCACAATGCCTGACGGGCGATGTCTTCCACAGTCTGAGGTGCGATTGCCGCGCTCAACTCGAACTCGCGCTCGAAATGGTCGCCGCTGAAGGCCGCGGCATCATCATTTACGAGCAAAAGGAAGGCCGCGGCATCGGTATCATCAACAAGCTTCGGGCGTACCAACTACAGGACGAGGGAGCCGATACAGTGGAAGCGAACGAGGCGCTCGGCTTCGAGGCGGACCTGCGCGACTACGAGTTTCCCGGGCTGATTCTGCAGGCGATGGGCATCCCGGCGGTGCGCCTTCTGTCCAACAATCCGGAGAAGATCGCGGCGCTGGAACGCGCCGGAGTCCGCGTGGCGGAACGAGTTCCGTGCGTTGCGCCGGCGATGGCGTCGACCGGCGGGTATCTACGCACAAAGCGCGAAAAGCTCGGACATTTGCTGCCGGACGCGTAAGATCTGATCACGGGCCTGGACGTCCGCGCCACGAGCGCCGATGCCTCCTAGTCGATCATCCGATCCCGCTTTTTCGCTTCCAATTTGGTGGGATCGACGACCCGCGTCCTCTTCAGCAGCGGCGCGTTCAGGTACTCGACTGCGGGCAGCACCGTGCGGAAGCGTACGATGAGTTCCTTAAAGAGGTCGGGCGAGGTCGCGAGCTTTGCGTCGAGGGTCTTGTAATAGAAGAACTGCTTGCGCCGGATCAGATCGGCGGCGGGTTGGTCCGGATGAAAGCCTTTCGGCACTTTGACCAGTTGCTCGCCCTGCAGTTCTCCCATCAGTTTGTGTACCTTGGCGTCGATTTTCCGGAAGGCGGCGTGATTGATCGACAAATGCATGCGGAGCGTCAGAAGTTCTTCAGGACCCGGCATGTAGACGCCGCTGGCAATCTCGACGGCCGTCGGCGAAACGCTGAAGTAGAATCCGCCGCCGGCGTGCTTCTGCAAGCCGCGGCGCGGTAGTACGGCTGCGATATGGGTCTTGTACGGCGTCTTGTCTTTGCTGAAGCGAGTGTCGCGATACAGGCGATAGATGGCTTTTGCCGGATCGCAGACGTAGTCGGGAGCAAACTTCTTGAGCTCCACGTTGATCGCTTCGAGCAACTCGATCATGGGAGCCTTGACCTGGCTGTCGTAGATTTCCTTGCGGGCCTGAAACCAATCGCGGTCGTTATTCTTCGCGAGATCTTTCAGAAACTTGATTCCAGCCGGAGGAAATCCCCGGAACGTCGCGCGGCCCATGTAGACAAATCTCCCTTACTTGAAGCATTTCACGAAACGGATGGCCCCGCTCTGCCGCAGTGATCTTGCCAACCGTATACTGAAACGGAATGCACGCGCAGCTCGCCCGGATTCCCGGGTTGACAGTTACCCCAAACGCCCCGCTCAGTCAATATACCCGGTTCGGAATTGGCGGTCCTACGGACCAGCTAGTAGATGCCGCGACGGAGGACGCGTTTGTCGCTGTGCTGAACGCGCTTCGCGAAAGCGGTACCCCGTACGTTGTGATCGGCGGCGGGAGCAATCTGATTGTCAGCGACGCGGGCTATAGGGGAGTTGTTTTGCGCTTCACTGGCTCGACGGTGACAGCGGCCGGATCGCGCATTCACGTCGAAACCGGCGCGTTTCTGCAGGATCTCGTCGACGCGAGCATCGCGCACGGTCTCGCGGGGATGCACACAATGACGCGCATTCCCGGCTGGGTGGGCGGCGCAGTCTACGGCAATGCCGGCGCCTATGGCCATTCGATCCAGGAGCGCGTGCGGAGTGTCCGCTTTTTCGACGGTGCTAAGACTCGCGAATTCGACAATACGGCGTGCGAGTTCCATTATCGCGAAAGCATTTTCAAGAAACACAAGGATTGGATTCTGTTTTCGGCGGACCTCGAATTTCCTTCCGGCGATCCGGTGGAATTACGGCGCGAGGCGGACGAGATCCAGCGCGTCCGCGACGAGAAGTATCCGCCTTCGATGAGATGCGCGGGCAGCATCTTCAAGAACCTGATTGCAGCGGAGCTGCCAGACGCGGTCCGCGAGCGCGTTCCGGAGAAAGTGGTCCGCGAAGGAAAGATTCCCAGCGCGTGGTTCCTGGAGCAAACCGGCGCCAAGGGGATGAAGAATGGTGGGATTGAGGTCGCGACCTACCACGCGAACCTGATCTACAACGCGGGCGGCGGCACGGCACAGCAGGTCCGCGAGGTCATTCAGGAGTTGAAGAGGCGCGTCCGGGCGCAGTTCGCGTTCGAGGTCGAGGAAGAAGTGCAGTACGTCGGGTTCGACTGAGGCGGGTTTCGATCCACTGAGATGGAACTCGAGCGTCACGCTCGGATCTTCATCCAGCTTTAGTCCGCCTGCGGCTAGCCGATCATCTTCGAGAGCTTAGACCCCGGCAGCACGATCGTTTCGTTCCGCTCCGGACCCGTTGAAACGCCGCCGACCTCGACGCCGGTCTTCACCTGCAAGAAGTCGAGATAGGCGCGAGCTTTCGCCGGGAGCTTCGAGAAATCCGAAATTCCGCGCGTCGAATCCTGCCAACCCGGAAGCGTCTCGTACACCGGTTCGATCGTTTCGAGCGCCTTGAAAGTCGCGGGCATTTCGTCGATCAGCTTTCCGCCGATCTTGTAGCCGACGCAGACCGGAATCTCTTGAATCGTGTCCAGCACATCGAGTTTGGTGATCAGCAGGCTGTCGAACCCGTTGACGGTCGCCGTGTAGCGCAGCAGCGGAACGTCGAACCAGCCGGTGCGCCGGGGACGTCCGGTGACCGCACCGAATTCTTTGCCGATCTGGCGGATCATCTCGCCCATCTCGTCGTGGCTTTCGGTGGGAAACGGTCCCGAGCCGACGCGCGTAATGTAGGCCTTCGAGACGCCGATGACGCCGTCGATCTTCTGCGGAGGGACTCCGGTACCGGTGCAGGCGCCGCCCGCGCTCGCGCTCGACGAGGTAACGAACGGATACGTTCCATGATCGATGTCGAGCAAGGTGCCTTGCGCGCCCTCGAACAACACACGCTTGCCCTCCGCGATCTGTTGCCCAAGGAAATGGGCGCAGTCGCAGACCATCGGGCGGATCTTCTCCGCCATCTCGAGGTACTGATCGCGGATGGCGGCGTAGTCGATGTCCCCGTGAATACCGAACGTTTTCGCGAGAAGCTGTTTGTCCTCGGCGAGGACGTCGTAGAACGCGCAGAAGCTGTCAGCGTCGTAGAGGTCCGCGATGCGGATGCCGCGCCGGCCGATCTTATCCTCGTAACACGGACCGATTCCGCGGGAGGTAGTGCCGATGGCGATGCGGTCCTCACGGGCCTCCGACATCTTCTCCACCAGCCGGTGGAACGGGAAAATGACGTGCGCGCGGTTGCTGATCTTCAGTTGGCTTGCCACCGGAATGCCCGCCGTTTCGAGCGTCTGCATCTCTTCGAGCAGCGCCTTCAGGTCGACGACCACGCCGTTGCCGATCACGGCGGTGATGCCCGGCCGCAGAATCCCGCTCGGAATCAGCTTGAGGACATACTTGGTTTCGCCAATAAAGACGGTATGGCCGGCGTTGTGGCCGCCCTGATAGCGCGCCACGATGTCGAACCGCTCCGCGAAGAGGTCGACTACTTTGCCCTTGCCTTCGTCGCCCCACTGAGCGCCCAGCACAATGATATTGCTCATGAATAGACCAAACCCTCTATTGTACGCATTTGCCTGCGTGGAGGCACCAAGCCACGCTACAATACCGGATAATGCAGCTTTCGGGCATTTTCCAGGGGCTTGGTGAGGATTGTTTCTCCCAGTTGCTTCGCACGATTTCGATTGGCAAGCTCAAGACGTATCAGCTGTATGAGCGGATGAAGGTCCGCCTGCATCTTTCAAAGCTGAATTCGGAAACGCTTCGCAAGGCCTGCCCGCGCCTCTGGGCGCGCATCGGCGAGAGCGACGAAGACTTCGCTACTGAGCTTTCGCAGGCGATCCTGATCTCCCACATGGACATGATCAAAGCCGTGCTGGATCACCTCGGGATTCCGCATGAAGACGGCTTTTTCGCCAAAGACACCAAGGTGATCGACTTCCTCACGGACGGATGGCAGGATAAGGCGTACGACGCGTTCAAGGACAAGTACCCGCAGTCCGCGCTGCTGTTCTACATCAACCACCTCGCGCACGAGGTCGCCGACGCGGAAACGCTCTATACGCGCGCATGAAACCGATCTTTGAGGCCATCCAGTCCGGCGACGCTGCAAAGGTTGCCGCGCTGCTCGACGCCGAGGCCGGGCTGGTGAACGAACGCAACGAGCAGGGGACGTCTCCGTTCGCGTTTTCGATTTACACGCGGCAGACCGCGATCGCCATGTTGCTCGAAGAGCGCGGCGCCGAAATCGACGTCTTTGCCGCGTCCATGATCGGACGAACGGCGCTGGTCGCGAGCCTGGTCGACGCCAATAAGAGCCTGGTGACGCTGCTCAGCAAGGACGGCTGGACGGCGCTGCATCTCGCGGCGTTCTTCGGGCACCTCGACGCGGCGCGCGAGTTGCTGAACAAAGGCGCGGTCGTCAATGCGCGGTCGACGAACGCAATGAAGAACACGCCCCTACACGCCGCGGCAGCCGGCCGGAGCCTGCCCGTAGTCCAACTGTTGATCGAGCGTGGCGCGGACGTGAATGCGCGTCAGCATGGCGGGTTTACCGCTCTGCATGCGGCCGCGCAGAGCGGCGACGTCGCGATGGCGGCGGCGCTGGCCGATGCCGGGGCTGACCTGAAGCTGCGGGCCGATAATAACCAATCGGCGCTCGATTTCGCGCTGCTGAAAGGGCACCAGGCGATC
>JBDTTK010000028.1:0-14435 GCA_039930685.1 Bryobacteraceae bacterium
CACCATTGCGAGCCAGGATTCTTTTACTTCGGCGGCGTAACCGGTGAGGACCTCGTCCACGATCTTTCGCAGCATGGAGCGCGCGATGGTCCAATCGGAGCCGTAGCGAACCGGTACGACGATTTCATCCCACAGGAACGGAAAGTCTCCGGAGTAGTTAAAGACGGGAGCCTTGAAGACGAAGCTGTTCGCCACGCGAACAATACGTCCGGTGTAAAGGTCACCGGCGACCCACTCTCCGACTTCCATGAGAGTCGTGCGGAGGATGGAGACATCGATCACGTCTCCCTTGATGCCGCCCAGCTCCACGCGGTCGCCCGTCGAATAGAAGTTTCCCAGGGAGACGGCAACCCATCCCGCGACACTGGCAATGACTTCCTGAAGCGCGCATGCGACGCCCGCTCCGGCGACTCCGAACGCGACTGTGAATCCGCCGAGGCGGTCGCTGTAGACTGTGGCCACGACAACCAGCGCCGCTCCGTAGCCGAGAAATCCGACGAACTTCCGGGCCCTGTAGCGCGTGTCGACATCCTTGACGTAGCGGTTCAGCGACCGCTGCGCGAACCGTACCAAGGCAAATACGACGACAATCCCGGCGCAGACGCCGAGAAGCTTGCCGATGGTCGGATCGAACAGCCACCCGGTTACGAAATCGGTCATGGCTTTTTACCTCCTTCCATCGAAGTTAGAAACGGTTCCGTCTTCCGGATTGATCGCGTAGCGTGAGATCTATTATGACCGTTAGTCAGGCTGCGAGCGTTTCCTGAATTATTACGAGTTCCGATGATGGCCGGTATCGTATACTTCGACTGACTGGACAGCCGGGCGAAGGAACGCATGAAAACCAACCTCATTGTCGGAGCAGTTCTGTTCGTCGTCGGTTTCCTGGGCGGGTTTGTGCCGCAATACTCGAAGGCCTCCAAGGCCGACGGCGAGGTCCAGGATCTCAAGCAGCAACTGGACGCGAGCCGCAGAGCATCGGCGATCCACAGTTTCCAAAACCGCATGGGTCTGCTCTATGTCGAAGCCGCCCGGAGCAACTTCTCTGTCGCGTCCGAAAGAGCCTCGAAGGATTTCACCGACCTTCGGAGCTTTGAGAATCAGACCTCCGACGCCAACCTGAAGAGCGCTCTCGAGGACATCCTGAACTCGCGCGATGCGGTGATCGCCGGTTTGGCGAAGGCCGATCCAGCGGTGGCGGCGTCGATACAAGGGCTCTATCTCAAAATGCAAGCGCTAAAGCCCTGATCCGCCGGGTCCGCCCGGCCGCGGGTTCGCGGCATCGGCGAATGTATTGCTTTCCGGCCTGGCCTGAGTTGGCGTCACGCGACCCGCAGGTCGCAGCGCTTCCGACCATGTCCCGCGGGCGCGACACTGTCCGCTCCGCGGGACAGCGCGGATTGCGAGAATAAGCGCATGCCTATCGAAGCCCGCACGCAACTCCACGAGATTCGTCAGCGGCGTGGGATCTCCGCTGCCCGTCTTGCCGATCTCGCGGGCATCAGCCGGCAGACGGTCTATGCGATTGAAGCCGGGAATTACATCCCGAACACAGCGGTGGCGCTCCATTTGGCGAAGCTTCTCGAGGTCCAGGTGGAGGACCTCTTCCAGATCGAGGTAGATCCGCCCAAGCCGCCGAAGCCCGTGAACATCGACCTGATCGCGCCGGGCGCCGCCAAGGGACAACCGGTCCAACTATGCCGTGTTGGGAAACGGTTGATTGGGATTCCGGCCACGCCACAGCCTGTCCTGCCGATTGCGGACGGAGTCATCGTGGACGCCTCGCGGCGCTCCCTCCAGGCCGAGGTGCAACTGCTGTCGGAAGCGATCGAGGATCACAAGCGCCTCCTGATCGCCGGATGCGATCCCGGCATCTCGCTGCTCGCGCATCAGTTGGGGCGCTCCCACGACATCGACGTCATCGTCGCACCCTCCACCAGTCGCCAGGCGCTCGATTGGTTGAAGGACGGCAAGGTGCACGTGGCCGGAACGCACCTGCGCGATTCGTCGAGCGGCGAGTACAACCTGCCGGCGATCCAGAGCCTCTTTCCTGACCGCTCGGTCAAGGTCGTGACCTTCGCCATCTGGGAACAGGGACTTGTGTTTCAAGCAGCCAATCCCAAACACATTCGCGGTGTCGCGGACCTGGCGCTCGCCCGGGTCCGGATTATCAACCGTGAGCAGGGCGCCGGTAGCCGCGAGCTTCTGGACGACAAGTTACGAGAGGCGGGTATTCGGCCCGATCAAGTGAACGGATATGACCGTGTCGCGCTCGGACATCTGCCTGCCGCCTTGGCTGTCAGCCGTGGCGAAGCCGATTGCTGCATCGCGACGCGATCCGCCGCCCGCGCGTTCGGACTTAGCTTTCTGCCGCTCGCGACGGAGCGATACGACCTGGTGGTGCGGAGGACGTTCGCCAAACTTCCGGCTGTGGAGGCGCTGCTCGACACGTTGAATCGTTCCGCGCTCCGGCGTAAGCTCGAACTCCTGGCCGGTTACGACACGAGTCATACGGGCGAAATCTTGTTGCACTGAGGCAAGGTCTTGCGGCGGAAAACGGGATCAGAAGGACAAGGCGGGAGGCGGCCGTTAGTCGATCAACTGTTCCAGAAAACGGTGGAAGGACTCTAACGGCGAACCCGGAACCACAAGATACAGCCTGTAGGCGACGGTGATACAGGTAATGCCCACCGTCGCGCCAAGGATCCCCGGCCTCAGTCCATTGGACGCCGGACGCAACAGGCGATCCACGCGAGCCGGCAATTCGCGGTCCGTGTCGAGGAACGAACTCGCGACGGCGCTTTCGAGGGACGGTGCTCCGATACGACCCACCCGGACCAGGGCGCTCGCGAGCGACAACGACCATCCCGGCGGACCCGCGGCAGCGCGGTCGTCCGCGGCCCACTCGGTGAAGCGATGCCACGCCAGCTCGAGCGGTAGCAATCCATGCCAGCCGGGTAGCAGGCTCGGCGTCAAGGCCATCAGCAGCCTCTTCAGATTGTCGGACGCCTCATGATGAGCGCGCTCGTGGCGCATCGCGGCAGCTAACTCGGATCGCGACAGCGCGCGCATCAGACCGCGTGAGATCACGATGCTGGGCCGAATAATGCCTGCAAGCGCCAGCATCGGAACTGGTTCGTCCAGCAAGATGGTGGTTGGAGAGCCGGTGCCTGATTCCGTGCCCTTGCGGCGGCACAGCTTTAGCCACTCGTTCGATAAGTAGGCCGCGCGGAATCCTCGGAGTAACGCCGCTAGAAAAGCCCAGACGCACAGAACTGCGGCTGCCAGGCAAAAGAAACCAATAACTTCCTCATCGACTTCCGGCTCGAAGCGCAGGTAACTCGGAATGCAAAACACCGCGACGGCGAACATCGCCGCCGCTACCGGTAGCATCCGGAGGAAGAACAAGGCCCGTGCGGCCGTGCCCGATTTGCATTGGGAGAAGAATCGAACGATGGCCGGAGTCAGAAAACCGATCGCCACTCCGGCTAACAAGTGAACCAGGAAGAACGTCGAGAAACTCAGGCAGACGAGACGGAATGTGTAATGCGAAATCACTCCCCGTCTTTCCCCCGCAGCGCTTGCCGCTTTTCATGGATCTTCCGCTCCAGTTCTTCAAGGACGGAATCATCCTGCTCTCCGACCGCGTCCACGAAGCACGAAACGAGGAGGTCGCGAAAGGCGACGGGACCGGTTAGGAACGGCGTGATGAACGCGCTCGCGCGGCCCTTCTCGAGTTCCTCTTGAGTGAACCGCGCCGTGTAGTGATAGGCGCGCTCGGACTTACGGCGATCAAGCAACCCCTTCTTGTAGAGCCGGTCGAGAGTCGTCATCACGGTCGTATACGCAAGATGCCGTTCCAACGAGTCGACTACTTGACGGACATTGCTCTCGCCATGCTTCCACAGCGCATTGAGGACGGATGCTTCGAGCGGCCCAAGTTCCGTGGAGAAGGGTTCTGAAATGTCTTTGCGGAGACGACGCATAAAAGGAAAGGTCACAGTGTCAAACCAGAGGTCAAAAAGCTACCCGCCGATTCTAACATCGGATCAGTCGATTTTTGTCAAAAAAGCAACTTAGCTGCGAATTCAAATACTCTTGGATTTGCAGCATTGGTAATGGTACCGAAGGCCGGTGTGCCGAAACTCCCATTTGGATCCGCGAAAGCGGGCGTATTCGCGACATTGAAAGCCTCCGCGCGGAATTCCAAGCGCGTTCGTTCGCTGGTTCGAAATGTCTTACTTACCATTAGATCCGCGATCTGCAGACCGGGTCCGCGAACTGGATTCCGAGAACTGTCGCCGATAGTAAATTGAGGTGCGATTGAGAAGGCAAATGTGTCAAACCAATGTGAACTATCGCGTCCGTTGTAGGAATTTGGATCGCGCACGCGATTTGGCCGCTGGACGTAATAGCCAAGACTCGCGTTGCTGTTCGTTCCTTGTGCGACTGCGATAGTACCTCCGGACTGGACGCGTACCAGTCCGCCGATACGCAAGCCTGAAAATTTCCAGAAGCGCGGCAGCTCATACACCCAGCCGCCCGAAAAGACCCTTGGAATGTCGCCTTGCGAAAGGTCCTTTTCGAGATGCCGATTGAATGCGTCCGCGCCGCCGCCATTCGCAACCGGGCCGATGAAAATCGATGGCGAGAAGACGCTCGATGCGTCGTCGATCAGCTTTGAGAACGTGTAGGCGAAGGAAAGTGACAGCCCGTTGGAGAATCGCTTCTCGAGCTTGGCATGAAGCGCGTTGTAGGTTGAGTTGCCGACGTTGTCGCGGTATAGCGCCACTGTCGTGAATCGGGGAAAGGCCCGCAGAAGCTGTTGCCGCGTTATGCTAACCGACCCCAGCGACGACGACGCAGGGATCTCGCCGTAAAAGGGGTTCGGCACCTTTTCGAGCAGCGAACTGCCCAGAGCAAGATCCGACGCCGGCAGTTGGTTCAGATTCGCGTCCGGAATGCCGAGGCGCGTGTTCTTTGACCCGAGGTAGCCAACCTCAACATTCCAGTTCCGGCCGATTGTGTGCTGTAACGTCAGATTCCATTGTTGCGATACGCCGGAGCGCTGGAACCGGTCGGCGCTGAACACGCCCTGCCCAATGCCTGAGTTTCGATTCGGTGGAATGATGTCGACCGTCGGGCCGTTCGCCAGATTGAATGCCGCGTTGAGATTGTCCTGCGACTGTTGCCCGGCCGTTTGAATGAACGGAAATAGCGGAATCGTAAACGGAGTCGTGATGCCGGATTGCTCGAACCACATCATTCCGTAGCCGGAACGAATCACCCATCGCTCCCCGACGCGGTAGGCGAGCCCGGCTCTCGGCCCGAAGGCGCAGCATTCCAGTTCGCGGGCTGTGTGCTGGAAGTCGAGAACCTCCGTCTTGAGATTGAAGACCGCGCCTCGGTCCCCTTGTATCGTCGATGGAAAGTTCAAGGTGTAGCGTGTGCCGATGCTCAGCGCGAGCCGGTCAGAAACCTTCCAATCGTCGCCCACAAAGAATTCAGCGATGTTCGCGCGCTGCTCGGAGGACTGATTCAGGATGTCGATCGAAAAGGCATTCACTTGGCCGAGTAGAAGCGACGCCAGCGCGTTGCCGCTATTCGAAACTCCTGGCAGATTAGTGCCTGTCGTCGTGAAGGAGAAGGCCCCTGCCGGATTCGGCGGTGTCAGATTACTCAGCGCTTCGTGGCGGATGTCGCTTCCGAGTTTGAAGGTGTGCCGCCCCCGTACCAGGGACAAGGTGTTGAGGAACTCCGTCACGGAAGTCGTGAAGTCTGAGTTGGCGTTCGCCGCGGGACCGATCTGCTGGAAGCCTGTGACCGAAAAGACGGGCAGCACCGAGGAAAACGCGTTCACGGGAATGCCTGGGATACGGATCGCGCCGCTGTCGAGCGACCGCTGGGTGAGGTCGCGCCGCGTGAATCCGATACGCGTCTGGTGCAGTAGTGTCGGCGATAAATTCCAGGTATGCTCGACCACCACGCCGTCGCCCCTGGTATGCGCGTTTCCCAGCGCGCCTGCGTTGAGTGCGCCGCTTCCGTCCGGAAGCGGAGTTACCGCGCGGTCGTCATCACGGAAGCGGGAGTAGCGTCCAAAAATTCGATGACGGCTTCCGAAGTACCGGTCCAGGCGCACATCGACCTGATCCTGGTCGTCCGGTTCGATGGCCGTGCGGCGAAAATTATTGGCGGCGCCAGGCAGGTTGGCCTCCGGATACCGCGCCAACACTTGCCGGGCGATCGAGTCAAAGCGGTCCATTGGGACGGCATTGTTGGCAAAAGGCGCTCGGGGCGACGATAACGGGTCATAGATGGGAGTGGCGAAGATCCCCTGCCGCTGGGCCGCGGTCGGAACCGAGCTGAATCGCGTGACACCGGTTCGAAGCCGCGAACCTTGCCAATCGACGAAGAAAAACGTGCGGTTTTTCTGTATCGGTCCGCCGACGACGAAGCCAAACTGGTTTCGGCGGAAGGCGGGCTTGGCTCCGGACGGCGCAAAGTAGTTGCGCGCATTCAATGCTTCATGGCGGAAGTATTCAAACAGCGTCCCGTGGAGATCGTTGCCGCCCGATTTGCCACTGACGATAACCGTTCCACCGTTCGATCGCCCGTACTCAGGAGAGTACGCGTTGATGTTTAATCGAAATTCAGCGATCGCATCCAACACGGGATAGAACGCAACCTGTCCCGGTTCCGGCTGCAACACACTGACGCCATCGTAGATGTACTCGTTGGTTCGCGGTCGGCTTCCGCCGATGCGCGGGAGCAGCGATCCGCCGCTCGGAAGCGCCACGCCCGGTGCGAGCGCCACAAGAGGAATGAAATTCCGGCCGTCGAGCGGGAGGGCGCCGATCTGGCGCTGATCGACCGAGAAGCTGACATCTCCGCTCGCCGTCTGGAGCAGGGGAGCGGCCGCATTCACTTCGACGGATTGCGCCTGATCGCCCACATCGAGCGTCACATCCAGCGCCGTTTGCCCCGCCGTGCGCAGCGCGATTCCGCTGCGGCGATACGTGCGGAACCCGCGTTGCTCGACCGTGACGACGTAGTCTCCGGGCGCAAGGCCCAAAAAGTGATACTCGCCGCGTTCATCGGTGACAGTGCGCGACGCCGTCCGCGTAGCCTGCTCTTCCGCCTGGACCCTTGCTTTCACCACCGGAAGTCCTGCCGGATCCCGCACCGTACCGAACAGTTCCGCCTTGCCCGCCTGCCCGAAGGCGCAAACGCCAAATCCGGTCACTGCCGCGAGGATGCAAATCCACCGTGTCATCTAAAACAGACAGTGTATCGTAAACGCGACGACTTGCGCGGCCCTTAGTTCGCGGAAAGCTGGAAGCGCTGGCCGTCTTTCGCCACAACAACGGGGCCTTTGAAAATCTCCGCGATGCCGGCCGTGAATCGCGCCTCATTCTGCGCGTTCGGAACCGGAACCATGTGGGTGAGTACCAGCATGCCGACTTTGGCTTCGGCGGCTGCTTCCGCCGCGTCGATCGGGGACGCGTGATACGTCAGGACATCGCCAAACATTTTCGCCCGGCGCTGTTGACCCATCGCTTGGAGCGTCCGCACGGCCGCCTGAACCAGATCCTTCGCCGTCACTTCGTGGATTAACAGATCCGCGCCGGCTGCGTACCGGATCAGGTTGGCGGACTTCGCCGTGTCTCCGCTGACCACGATGACCCGGCCCTCAACCTCGATCCGATAGCCGAGTGCCGGAGCCACCGGCGCGTGGTCGACCAGGAAGGCCTCAACTTTGAATCCTTCGTCTTGGTAAGCGAGCGCGCGAGCGCTGCTTCCGGGCGTCAACGGATGTGCCGTAACGCCCCAAGCCTTTTCCGGCAACTGCGCCTCGCCGTGATGGGCGATGCGAAAGGTCTTGTCGGCCGCGTACATCTGCCGCAGCCCGGACGCGACGTCTTCGATGCCAGCCGGACCGTATAGCGCGAGCGGCTGCGGCCGGCCCGCGATCCAGCTCTGCGTCATGAGTTCGCCCGCGTCGCCAATGTGATCTGAGTGCAGGTGCGTAATGAACAGGCCCCGCAAGTTGGCGAGTGGAAGTTGCATCGCCTGCAACTTCCGGGCGGAACCCGGTCCGGAATCGATGACGATCAGTTCTCCTTTCGCCACGATCGCCACGCAGGAAGACGCCCGCTCCGCGTCGGGGAGTGGTGATCCGGTGCCGCACGTAATTACCTGGACCTGGGCGGATGCCGCCGCGCAGAGAAGTAGAGCAACGGAGAGTCGCATTGCGGTTAGGCTACCAGCCCGGATTCGTCGCGTCCTCAGCTCGCCGGCCAGGACAACGGGAAATGACGAATAAGGGGGATTGATTCCTGCTGCAATTTCAGGGATAGAATATAGGGAGAATGCGAGGGATGTCTTTCGCGCCTCATCGGAACCTCAGCGATGAGGTCAACTCGAACATCGTGCAGTCCGAGATCGAGGGAGGTGTGTACCTCAAGGATCTGCCGGAGAAGAGCACGCTCGAAGTGGAAACCATCAATCGCTGGTACACGATCGTGCTGATTCACCAGGGTGAAGCGCTCATCTGGGGGCACCCGGAATACTGTCCCAGCCCCGTGCGCGTCCAGATCAGCGGTTCGAATTGGGGAGGGTCGATGCTCAAGGCCGCGTACGTAGGCCGCGGGATGCACCTCGAATTCCGCCATCCCGATTTCGATGGCCCGATTATCACTTCGCGGATCCTCGATATACGATTGCGTTCCGATCAAGCCGCATAGCCCTACGATTCTCCTGTCATTAAATGGACGGCGGGATCCGCATTTCGCCTATGATTGAGGTGTGCCGGTTCCGTCTAGGGATCACACGTTGGGTAGTATCTCGGTCGGAAGTGGAGATACCCCGATTCGCGCCAAGCGCGGCAAGGACCTATTCAGGATTTGTTCAACGTACGACTCCGTCCGTGGCAACTCGGAGCAATCTTGGTTGCGGCATTCGCCATCGGCTTAGGCAGTCTCTACTGGTATCAGGGACACTACCCGAGTCAGGCTCGCGAACTCATGGCCTGTCTGCCATCTGACGAGTCGACCCACGTCTGGATCGACGTCGACGGCCTTCGCCGGGCGGGCATCCTGGATCTGGTCGGCGGGTCGAAGATCGCGCAGGAAGCCGAATACACGCAATTCGTCGAGCAAAGCGGATTCGATTTTCGGCGCGACCTCCGCAGTATTGCCGCCGCCTTTGCGCCCGCTGGAACCTACTATGCCATTCGCGGCCAGTTCGACTGGGCGAAGCTGACTGCCTATGCCACCAGCCACGGCGGAACGTGTCAAGATCGTTCTTGCAGTCTGCAGGGCTCGACGCCAGAACGGATGATTTCGTTCCGTCCCTTGAATTCCGGTCTGATGGCGCTGGCCGTGAGCAAGGATGCGAGCGCCGTATCCCGTATCGCTCTCCGGCGCCCGGCCTCCGGTGGCACACAGCCGGGGCAACCGATTTGGGTGGATGTTCCTTCGTCGATCCTGCGGGATGCGAACGGTTTGCCGGCCGGGACTAAGTCGTTCGCTACGATTTTGAGTAACGCGCAAAAGATCGAGTTTTCAGCCGGACCCCGGGACAAGCGGCTGGAGTTGGTGGTCGCCGTGACTTGCGCGAATGCGGCCGAGGCGGCGGCGTTGACCTCCGACCTCTCGAAGACTACGGATTTGTTGCGAAAGATGATGGAGCGTGACGGGCAGAAGCCGAGTCCGCGGGATCTGAGTGGCATTCTCGTCGCGGGCACCTTCCGCAACGAGGATCGCCGGGTGTTCGGCAGTTGGCCAGTGGAGCGGGCGTTCGTGGAGTCGCTCGCCGGAGGAGATGCTCGTTGATATCGACAGGCGGCGCTTTCCTGTGCGCTGGCAACATGGTTCAGGACATTTTGGTGCGGCCCGTCGAACGGGTGGCGTTCGATGCGACCGCTTGGGTCGAAGCGATCGAACTGCGCCTCGGCGGCAACGGATCCAATACCTCTTATACGCTGGCCCGACTCGGCACGCCGGTCCGTGCGCTCGGCCTGGTCGGCGAAGACGATTTCGGCGGCAAGGTCCTCGAAAAACTGGCTGAGGCCGGCGTGGACTGCAAGGGCGTCCTTCGCGGAGCTTCGGCAACCGCGTCGACCGTCGTGCTTGTAAAGGCCGATGGTACGCGCGGCTTTCTGCATTGCCCTGGCGCGAGCATGGACGCATTCTCCGATCCGATCGATTTCTCGAACGTCGACGGAGTTTCGCATTTCCATCTCGCCAATCTTTTCGGTCTGCCGCACATGCGGAAACTGGCCGCGGACAATCTTTGGAAAGCCCGCGACGCCGGCCTGTCGACGTCCATGGACACGGGTTGGGATTCGCGGGGCGAATGGATCGGCGCGCTTAAGCCTTGCCTGCCGTATCTTGATCTGTTGTTTGTGAATCAGGGAGAGGCGCGCTGGCTGACCGGTCACGAAGAGCCGCGACGCGCCGCGCAAGTCTTCCGCGAAGCCGGCGTTCCCGTGGTTGTCGTGAAGTTGGGCGCGCGCGGTTGTGCCGTATTCTCAGAGAACGGCGAATTTTCGGCGCCCGGCCACTCCGTCGGCGTGGTTGACACGACCGGGGCGGGGGATTGCTTCGCGGGCGGATTTCTCGCTGCCCTGCACCGCGGCGCGAGTTTGCCCGAAGCAGCGCGATTCGCCAACGCCGTCGGCGCCCTCAGCGTTCAGAAGCTGGGTAGCGTCGAAGGTCTCCGTTCCTACGACGAAACGCTTGCCTGGATGCAGGAACAAACCGAAGCGGCCGAAGCCTAGGCCATTTCCTTCCTATTTAATAGCTATCCGAGCCATCTCCTGCCGCCTGGCAATCGCGGATTTCGGCGGTCTAAGGTCCGAAAAGTCGAACCCTTCATGCGTCAGTTTCGTCTGATGTTGGTGGATTGAGGAGCAGGCGCGGCCTACTGCGCGCTTGAAACAGCCATGCGAAAACACCACGGGCAGACGGGCAACCTGGCGCGCGGAAGCATGAGCCACCAATCCTCGATCTTACGCGGAACAAGTAACGCAAGCGTTCGACACCAGTCGGGCTTGGCCGTTACGCCGCCCTAAAACAAACCGAGTCCCGCAGATTTGGGTCCCGCAGGGTGTATGCTGTCCGCTGGACCTTGTCCAACCGTAGTGCAGCCGCGCGCCGACTTCGACGCGCATTCGGTGTCTCCTGGAGGAGGCAAATCAAATGTTTGAATTGAGTGGTTTGATGATTGGCGCAATCGGCCTCGCGTCGTTGCTGTTCCTCGTGATGTTTGCCAAGTTCATCTTCGGGATCGTCTCGATCCAGGAGAATCAGGTGGGTGTGATTGTGAAACGCTTCGCCCTGGGCGGAAAGAAACTTCCCGAGGGCCGCATCGTGGCGCTGAATGGAGAGCCGGGCTACCAGGCGAAGACACTTGCGCCGGGCCTCTATTTCGGGTTCTTCCCGTGGCAATACAAGATCGAGAAATACAAACTGACCATGATCCAGCCTGGCACCATTGGATTGGTCATCGCCAACGACGGCGATCCCATGCCCATGGACCGCGTCCTCGGCGTGCCGGTGGATTGCGACAACTTCCAGTCCGGCGAAAAGTTCCTAACGCGGAACGGCCAGAAAGGCCGCCAGAGCGGCGTGCTGACCGCGGGCTACTACCGCATCAATCCGGTTTTGTTTTCCGTCCGGACGGACATCCCCATCACCAAGATCGACTCCAACAAGATCGGCATCATCACGGTCCTCGACGGCGAAACCATGCCGCAGGGCCAGATGGCGGCCAAGGTCGTCGCCGGGCACGACGACTTCCAGAACCCTAGTGCCTTCATCAACGCCGGCGGGTGCCGTGGTTTGCAGGAACAGATCATCCTCGCGGGTAACTACAACATCAACCCGTGGTTCGCGGAAATCGAGGAGGCCGAACTGGTCGAGGTCCCGATCGGCTATGTCGGCGTCGTGGTGAGCTTCGTCGGCGACGACGCCAAAGACATTTCCGGCGATCAATTCACGCACGGAAATATCGTGCGGAAGGGCGGCAAGGGCGTCTGGGACGAGCCGCTGTATCCCGGCAAGCACCCGCTCAACACGCGCATTATGAAGGTCGAACTGGTTCCGACCACCAACATCGTGCTGAACTGGGCGACTTCGCGCAGTGAAGCGCACAAGCTGGACGAGAAGCTCTCGACGATCACCGTGCGTTCGCGCGATGGATTCACCTTCAACCTCGATGTCTCGCAGATCATCAATATCGGCGCGACCAAGGCGCCGTGGGTCATTTCGCGCGTCGGTTCGGTCCGCAATCTGGTAAACCAGGTGCTCGAACCGATTATCGGAAACTACTTCCGCAACAGCGCGCAAGCGTATTCGGTACTGGACTTCCTGTCCAACCGCGCGGAACGCCAGAAGGAAGCGCGTGGCCACATTGACGCCGCCGTGCGCCAGTACGACGTGCAGAGCGTCGATACGCTGATCGGCGACATCAATCCGCCGGAAGATCTCATGGCGACGCTCATAGCCCGCAAGATCGCCGAAGAGCAGCAGAAGACGTTCGTGACGCAGGAGCAAAGCGAGCGGACGCGCCAGGAACTCGAGAAACAACGCGCCCTCGCCAACAAGCAGGCCGAGATCATGAACTCCGAGCAGGACGTTCGCATCGCCGAACAGCGCGCCAACGCCGCCATCAAGACGGCTGAAGGCGAATCCGGTGCGGCCGCCAAGCGCGCCGAGGGTGAAGCCCTTGCCAAACGGCGAATCGGCGAAGCCGAAGCCAGCGTCGTCGGAATCAAAGGCCGCTCGGAAGGCGAGGCCATTCAGGCCATCGGTGAAGCGCGAGCGGAAGCCTATCGCCGCGGCGTCGACGCCATGGGCGGCAATTATGCGTTGCTGCAAATCTTCCAGGCCCTCGCCGACAAGAACATCCGCCTCACGCCGGACGTCCTCGTGTCGTCGGGCGGCGACAAAGGCGGATCCACGTCGGAGGCGCTGCTCGGTCTGCTCTTGCGCGATCTGACTGTGAACCGCGCGGGTCAGGCTCCTCCGCCTCTTCCGCCGAAGTGACGGATTGCCCTCGCAGGGGCCGGGCCTTCCCGGCCCCGCATGCAGCTTACCCTGGCCGGCGTGCATTCAAACGCTTGCGCCGATTTTCTTCCTGCTTTTCGAACGTCGGCAGAATGCGCGCCTCAATCCACGCGAACGCTTGCGCGAGGCCGCCTTCCGCATACACACGCCCGATCTGCGCCTCGACCTCGCTGGCCTCGCCGAACGCCGTCAGAAATTGATTCGACGTCATCCGGATACTCTTCTCGCCGTCGATCTCGGCATCTTCGCGCAGAATCTTAGACCGCACATAGAGCGTGAGGACTGCGTCTCCGACCCAAGCGTCTTTAAGGATTTCGTGGCGGCGGGAATGTTGCAAGCGTCCATGATAGCCGAGACGCAGCTCTCCCCTGCCGCTGGACGCGCAATGCGATCCGGCGGTGGATGTTCCGGCCAGTCTGGAAGGATGAGTCCGGCAGCGCCGCGCTCCGGGGAACGCGGCGCCAAAAGGCTGGAGAGGATTAGAGGTTGGGTAAAGTTGAACGCGAGCCTAGCGCTTCCGCTGACCCTTCACCATCTTGACGACCTTCTTCTTGTTCGCTCCGCGCGCGACATCGGACGCGCGCTTCGCTTTCGGAGCAGCCTTCTTGCGGGCGGCGCGCTTGACCTTCTTGCGTTCCGCGGTATCTGTGATTTTTTTAGTGTTCATTCGTCTCTCTGAATTCCTGCAAACTTCTCCAGGATCTTTTTTAGGCCGTAGCCCGGAAAACTGATCGTTAACTTCGCGTCATCGCCGTCGCCCTCACGCTGGAGGATCGTCCCGCGGCCCCATTTCGGATGCACCACCGTCGCACCGGACCGGAACTTCGCGCCCGGCTTCGAGATCGGAACCACTTTGCGGGGACCCGGCGCCTGGCCGAACGTCCGCGGCGGACCGCCCGCCGGAACGTCCGCGCGGGGCGGAAACTTTGGCGCGGCCGGCTTCGTGTTGGCGCCTTGCTGCGAAGTAATGCCCCGCGGCGCAGGCATCCCGCGCTCATTAAAAAACTGCTGAATGTTCTCTATCGAATTATACGTCTTGCCGGTGTACAGATTCTTCTTCACCGTTTCGCGAACCAGGTCACGCTCAGCCAGCAGGCTCACGTCCGAGCCCGACGACTGCGCTCCGCCCCCGATCTTCTCCATCAAATTCGCCGGAACTTCGCGCAGGAAACGCGACCGGATCGACGCCTCCGCCGGACCGCCTCCGAACCGCCTCCGGTACCGTGCCCAGCTCACGAAGAGCTTCTTCTCAGCGCGCGTCATTGCCACGTAGCAAAGCCGCCGCTCTTCTTCCATCATCGAATCCGACTGCACGGAACGGCTGTGCGGAAACAGGTTTTCTTCCAGCCCGGCGATAAAGACGAC
>JBDTTK010000029.1:0-14325 GCA_039930685.1 Bryobacteraceae bacterium
ATCATGACCAGGCCAAGTTGATAGGCAGTGATTACCTGCACCACCGATGCGGGATTGACTTTCAATGAAGTCGCGATGGTTGGCAGGGCGATGTTGGCAATCGAGGCATGGGGCACAACCAGAACCATGCCTGCCAGTACCGAAGTGATGGCCCAATGTCGTTGCCGCAGATCGGCGATGCCCTCTTCATTTACCGCGACCGGGTACGCGATCACGGCGCACTCCAGAATCCCTCTCGTTGCACGTAACGCGTGACCTTCTTCTCGACCAGATCCTCTTTCTTAAGGTCGCGTTCCGTGAAACGGAACAGCAGCGCGGGACCGGCAACGCATAGAGTGTCGTGGATGTCACCGGGCAAATAGACTTGCACTTGACCGGGTTTGACCAGAGTGGCGTTGCGCTTGACGAGCCGGATTTTGCCATCAAGGCCTTCGACGCGGCCATAGGTGCCCATTTCGCTTTCGCCCTGTTGGACCGCATAAATCACCCAACTCCGGCCGTGATCGTGCGGAGGGCGATAAAGAGCCGCCTTTTCGAAATGCGCCAAAAGCACGAAGCCGTGTTTTGGATCGCGATAGAGCTCCTGACTGGCCGGTTGTTCGCGATGCAGTTCGGCGAGCCACGGTTCCTCTGATGAAGCTTTTGCCAACGCTTCGATACTCGAACGAGCCGCCTCAACCAGTTCCGTAGTCAGCCGTCCCCAGACAGCGCTGATCTGAGCCATCGTCGATTCCAGTGTGTTTTGAACCATCTTTTCTCCTTTATTCACCTCACGAGCGATCGTACGCCAATGCTGGTTCGCGCCGGTCGCGGGCTTGTCGCGACGCCACGCGCGCTGGAACTGCGAGAACGAGTCGGGACGCTTGTACATGAAGGTCAAGTCCTACTTCGACCAGCGGCGGCGCTTGACCTATCGAAAGTCGAACGCGCTTTCACAATACGAACGAGCGACGGCTTCGTCGAGAATTTCGGGTCTCGACTATTGGCGCGCGTGAGTGCCGAAGCGCCTGGCATCCGTCTCAACTTTCCGCAAAAGCCTGACAAAGACAGCGCTCCTTTGCGTGAGGGCCGTATCGACCTGGAAACCGCAGTGGTCGAATCGTCGATGGGTCCTGAGCTACGCGCGCAAGCCCTGTTCAGGGACCGGCTGATCGGTGTGATCAGCGCCACGCATCCGCTTGCGGGCAAAAGATCAGCGAACAGGACTATGCCAGTGGGCGGCACGTCATCGTCTCGCGAAGCGGTCTTGACGAGCATGCGGTAGAGGCCCCCCGTTTCCGCCGTTTCCTAGGCATCTTTGCCGTCGGTTGTCCTCAAGAGTACAGCTCCGGCCTGCGTTCAGGTTCGTTCCGCGCTAATCACTTCGCCTCAAGCCTTTGCTTGAAGTCAGCCGTTCGAAGCGAGCCGTCGCGACCGTAGACCAGGTAGTACTTCGGCGGCAAATGACTTTCATATGCCGGACTCAGTTCGCGCTGCGAAGTCCCGAGGACACAGTGAAACGATCGCCGACGGGCAAGTAGGTCAAAATATGCACACGGGCCGGGGACGAGCAACCAGGGCGTATTCTCAGCGTGATTCACGAAGATCCAGGAATCCGGTGTCAACATCGGCATGAGCCTAGCAGCGTCGGCACCGGTTACTGCGGAGATTTTCCGAATTCGGAGAGTGAAATTGACGCGATCTTGAAAATAGTCGCTTCTGTGAAACAGTGCGAGAGCGGCAAGGACCAAGGTGGCGATTGCGGCTGAGACGCGCCATGGTAAGGGCCGCTGCCGTACGAGCAGTTCCACGACGTCATCGACGATCAGGGCGATCCCCAATAAGAGGAACAATTGAGCAGCATAGGTATAAAACGGAGAGCGGGCGCCCGGAATGATGCTCACCGGAAGAAGCATCAGAATGTACGCAGCGAACGCCCACAAGGCGGATCGATTCCGTCTATAGACCGCAAACACAGCGCCGACTACAATGCAGCCGACGACTACATACGTCTTGCGTGAATTTTCGTCCGCTGCAAAAATCAGGGCGGTGTAATAAGAGAACGACTCCATGATCGTCTTCGGGTCGGCTCGAATGAAATAGGGATTGGCAGGGGCAAGGTTCGACATCATCCGGCCGATGAGCAACAAGTACTTCACAAGAAATATCACCCAAATCGCCAAGTGAATCCACAAACGCTTGACGATGGACAGAATCGGCACGCGGTCTTTCAAGCCAATTCCAATGAGCAACACAGGCACAACGATGGCGAATTCTTTGCTTCGGAGAGCCAAGAGGAAGAGAAGAGCACTCAGCGGATAGGCCCAAGGTTTTGGATGCAGAATCACTACAATGCTCGCCAGCAGGAAGAAAAGGCACACGACGTCGAAGATTGCGCCGAGATAGGTGACCGTTTGGACTGTCGTTGAGAGTGAGCCGAAGACGCAAAGGCCGGCGATACTCAGCAGGACACTTACTCCGAGGCGCCGAAACAACAGGAATCCTAACGCGAGATTGGCTGCGTGAATCGCCAATAAGCAGACGAGTTGAGGCAAGTACGCAAATCCGAACGCGTCAAACCAAAGGCGCTCAAGCGCAAAGCCGACAGGGCGATCGTTGTAAGCGGCGCTTGGCAGTACGGTGATCTCCTTCCATTCGACACCGTTCAGAAAGCGACTCGGATTCCCTATTTCATCGAGAATCGGGAACAAATCTGGCTGCATGGCCCAGCTGACTGCATGGAGGGTAAGCCAAAGACTCACGAGCGTCGCCGTCAATATTGCAATCGTGTAAGACCTATTGGCGTTGTTCATGTATGGACGCAAAGCACCGGAATATGGGATGGACTGCTGAGGTGGGACGCGAGGAATCTCCAGCGTATCAAGAGACTCCCGTGGTCTGGGCAGGACGTAAAACCGGCCAACGGATCGGCGAGGCGTTTCTACCCGGGATCGAGGGGGAGCGCTAACTGGCGGTCGCTCCTTCGGGCGGGGATTAGCTCGGGGGACTCTGTCCGCCATCTTTCGCGCCGACCGTTTCCGAACTTGCTCGTATTGGCAACGTGATTGCTCTCGGGACTCCATATGCCGTTGCGGTCTTATTTGCCGGCTCTTCTCCTCCTGGCCGCCCGAACCGTTTGGGGCGCGGCGCTGGTGCCGTTGCCCTCGCCGAATGTTGGCTTGCCGCTGGCGGGCATCGAAGCGAATCAAGGACAAGTGAGGGCTGAGGTTCTGTTCCTGACTCGGGGAGCGTTCCAGGCGGCTGTCAGCGCGCAATCCATTTCCTTCGCTCCGGTTGGCGTGACGCAGGTTTTCGTGGCGGGGAATCCGAACCCATCGGTGCGGTACTCTGACCCGCTTCCCGGAGTCGCGAATTCCTTCACCGGCTCGGATGCCGGGAAGTGGGTGCGGGGCGTGAGGCGTTACGCCACGGCCCGGCTGGTGGACGTGTACCCGGGGATCGATGTCGAATACCACCTCGGAACCGGCGGCCAACTGACGATGCGCCTGTTCCTCCGCGCGGGGGCGGATCTGAGCAAGTTCGTTTTCGACGTGCCGGAGGCGTTGAGTCCGTCCATCTCGGACGGAAGCCTACGATTCCGCATCGGCCCGACGAAATTCGACCCAACGTTTGGGTATGCCGCGCCGGTCGCCTTTTTCGATTCGGGCTCGGGCGCGGACGTCCGTTTTGAGATTCAATCGCCGACGCGATTCGGATTGCGAGCTGAGGGAAGCACTCTTCCTGCCCGGATCGACATCGCGATCGGCGGTGCGGGGAACTCCGCCGCGCCTCAGATCCATCCCATCACCGATACCAATGGAAACTTCTTTGCGGTGGTCCCGATTTCCGACACAGCGGGAAAAGACGCGCCGTTCGCGGACGTCCCGCCGGGCGCATGCCGTATTTTCATCGGCTCCCGAATCGCGTGCACCGATGTCGCGATCTACAAGCTAACACCCGCCGGGGATCTGATCTGGGTGAGCTACCTCGCGGGACGGACCAATGAAGCGGCGACGTTCCTGGGAATGGGCGCGAACGGAAATCTTGTCGTCACGGGCGGTACCAACTCTGACGATTTTCCGGTGACCGCGACTGGCTTCCAGAGCAAGTACGCGGGTCCGCCGGCGAGGACGACGGATTCCTCCTCCTCGCCGGGGCCGGCGGGCGACTTCTTTGCAGTGATCCTCGACGCGGCATCGGGCGACTTGAAGGCGTCGACTTACCTGGGCGGACCCAACGCAGACAGCGTCGGCCAGACGGCGCTCGGGCAGGATGGCTCGGTTTATTTCATGCCTGTGTGGCTGGGGAGTTCAAGCGCCGGGATGCCTGTCTCGCCAGGCGCCCTGCAATCAACCTGCGCGGAGCCCTGCTACAACGGCTATGCGGGGCATCTCGACGCAGGGTTGGGGAAGCTCCTCTTCGGCACCTATCTTCCTGGCTTCCCGCAGGCAACGGCCAAGCTGCAATCCGATGGGAGCATCTACTATGCAGGATCCGCGGGAGCAGGCTTCCCGACGACTCCTGGAGCGTATCAGCCGCAACTGTCGGGCGAGACGGACGCGATCGTGGCGCGGCTTGACCCAACGGGTAGCCGATTGGTGTTCGCGACTTACATTGGCGGTCCGCTGAACGATTGGATCGCGCGGATGACGCCAAGTCCGGACGGGAGCGTGTGGGTGGCGGTCACCTCGTTTGCCGAATGCTGCGTCGACGTTACGTACCGGCTGGTTCATCTAGACGCGCAGGGCGCAAAGGTTCTGGCCGATCTTCCCATCGTTGTGGACGATCTCGCAACCGATCGAAACGGAAACGTGATCGCCCTGGCATTCGGAAATATCGATACGAGTCCTGATGCATTTCTACGGAATTCGTGTGCCCAAGGCGGGTATTCGTATATCAGACTCAGCCCGTCGGGCACCTTGCTTTTCGGCACATACCTGCCGGGCAACCTCTCGAACGGATTTGACGGAATTAGCGCGCGCGGCTTGCCGATACTCAAGCTCAGAACCGAGCGCGCGGAGATTGTCGAAGGGCAATCGATGGGTACCTATGCAGGCTGCATGGTAGATGGAGCCGCATTCGCGGATCCAGAGGTCACGTCACCGGGAGAGATTGTAACGCTGTTCGGGAGCAAACTCGGTCCGCGGACTGGTGTCGCGTTCCAGTTGGCGGACGGACGTGTGCCTGTGAAACTAGGCGGAACGCGCGTTCTGGTCAACGGCGCTCCCGTGCCGATTCTGTTCGCTTCGGAGAGTCAGGTGAATGCGATTCTGCCGTACTCGCTCAAGCCAGGAGTACCTCTGCGCATCCAGGTGGAGGTTGACGGCATCGCGGGAAATACCTTGGATTATGTGTCCGTACTGCCAGCAGTCGTTTCGTTGTTTCGCACGGAGGGCATTGTGACGATCGGAGGCGCCCCGTTTGGACGAGCAGCGGCGTTGAACGAGGACGGCACGGTGAACTCGCCGGCGAATCCGGCTAAGGCCGGTTCGCGGATCGTGCTGTTCGGAACCGGCGGCGGCGTCACGTCGCCGCAGAGTGAAGCGGGCGAGGTGACGCCGGCTGAAATCCGTCGGCTGGCGAGCGGCGTGTCGGCGTGGATTTCCTTTGAGGGGAAGCAGTTTCCGCTGGTGGTGGAGTACGCGGGGGCGGCTCCGACGCTGGTCGCGGGTGTGTCGCAGATCAATTTGAAGCTCCCGGACGTGTTTCCGCAGATCGCGGGAGTGCCGGCTGGAGTGTTGCCGATCGCCGTGCAGGCGCCAGGGTCCAGCTACAGCGGAGGCCTGGTGGCTATCTCCGTCGCGCCGTGACCCAGGATCGGCGCGGTTTAATGACGGTTGACGCGAAAACGGGGGCGGCGATACGTTATTTCTGCCGCCGGAGGCGAATCGAGGAACAGCATCGACGCTGCCGTCGCGGGAGAACGTAGTCGCTTACAACAACTGTTCTGTGGAACTCAAGAACTCTTACCCAGCAAGAACTCTTACCCAGGAATCCTTGGCATGATTTCCGGATTTAGCAGCAGACGGCTCAATCCAGACTGGGGGCAGGGATGAGCGCGATGCCGGACCGGAATTCTATGTAGTTTACATCATATGGAGTGCATGTCATATTATAAGGGTGAGTTGGACTGTAGAGATTGGCGACGAGTTCGAGCCGGAGTTCGACGAACTGCACGAAGATGTACGGATAGAGATTCTGGCGTTGACGCGCCTCCTTCAGCAAGTTGGGCCGCAATTAGGGAGGCCTCGCGTTGACACGTTGAACGATTCACGCTACGCGAATATGAAGGAACTGCGGTTTAGAGCGGCTGATGGCGAGTGGAGAGTCGCTTTTGCCTTCGACACGAAGCGGAAGGCGATCCTGCTCGTTGCGGGGGATAAATCAGGCGTCAGCGAAAAGCGGTTCTACCGTGAACTGATCCGCAGGGCAGATGAGCGGTTCGACGCCCACTTGGCCCGCTTGAAGAAGGAAAGGAAGTAACGATGGCCACGAACGTAGACGACATTATCAAGAAGCTTGGTCCCGCCCAACGCAAGAAGGTCGAGGCGCGCGCTGCAGAGCTGATCGCCGAGGAGATGACCTTGCGCGAACTGCGGCGCGCGCGCAAGCTCACGCAGGTAAAGATGGCCAAGAAACTCGGGGTCACCCAAGACAGTGTTTCGCGCCTCGAAAAACGGAGCGACCTTTTGCTGTCAACACTCCGAAAAACGGTCGAGGCGATGGGCGGGAACCTGTCTCTTGTGGCCGAATTCCCCGACCGTGACCCGGTTATACTGTCCGGCATTGCCGAAGACGACCCGAGGCCAAAGCCGACAGGACGAAGGCACGCCCTCGCTTAGAAGGTTAAACATTATCCGCTCGGCCTCATCGAGGGAAATCTCCTCCATCCTCCGGTCGTAGAGCTTCGTCGTCCAAGGCGACTCGTGGAACAGGCGGATGTGTTGCGCGCGGTTTCGATCGTTCCCTTGTTCTTGAGATACGCGGTGATGCCGGTGGCCCGGAAGGTTGGATTGTCCTATGAGACGAGTTTGATTCCGATGTGGAACTGGTTCCCGAATTGGAGGTAGTAGCGGACTTCGGCACCGGCAACGGTCTTCTTAAGTTAGAGTTTCGGCAGTCTGCGCTCGATGCTTTCCCGCGAGGGTTCAAGCCAAGGCGGGAGGGCGAGGGTTTCGCCGAGGTGCTCCAGGGGCTCGTCGACGGTGAAGCCGGGTCCGGTGGTCGCGATCTCGAAGAGGACTCCGCCGACGCCCTTTGCATCGCGCTCGCGGAAGTACGTCGAGTGGAAGTAGCGGCGGTCGAGAATGATGGTCGCTTTCATGCCGGCGGCGATCACGCGGTCGCGCCACGCGGCGAGGCTCGATTCATCGTCGCAGCGGAGGGCGACATGATGAATGACGCCGCTGCCCGCGGAGCCGCGATTTGCGGTGCTGTGAAGCAGGTCGAGGAAGCATCCGTCTTCAAAAGCCAGGCGAGTGCGGTCGTGTTCCTCGGAGAGGACGAGCATGCCCAAGGTGTCCGTGAGGAAGCGGGATGCGTGGAGCGGGTCGAGCTCGGCGAGGGTGACGGACCGGATGCGCGAGACGCCGGGAGCGTCGCCGGCCGCGACGAGGTGCAGCGTGATGCCGTCGGGATCTTCGATCTCCAGGGTTTCGTCGCCGAAGCGGACCAGCGGCGTGAACGGTACACCGTGTTGGAGGCAGCGGGCTTTCCAATACGACAGCGAGTCGCGGCCGATGGTGAGGGCGATCTCCGTGGGCTGGCCGGAGCCCTTTCGGGCACGAGGCGATCCGGGCCAGGCGAAGAACGTGATCAGCGTTCCGGGCGTGCCGCCGGAGTCGCCGTAGTAGAGGTGATAGGTCCCGGGATCGTCGAAGTTGACGGTCTTCTTGACGAGGCGGAGGCCGAGGAACTCCGTATAGAAACGAAGATTCGCCTGCGGGTCGCCGGCGATGGCGGTGACGTGATGGAGGCCGCGAAGCATTCCCATCAGTTTCGCAGTCCGTCGGGTGCTGAAGCCAATTCCGGGATACTATTCCGGGAGGGCGTACGCGACGACGGAGTCGCCCTGCTTGGTGCCGAGCTTGCCGTGGCCTCCCGCTGCGATGAGCACGAACTGCCTGCCATTGACGGAGAAGGTCATGGGCGTGGCCTGTCCGCCGGCGGGTAGGTCGGCGTGCCAGAGTTCCTTGCCGGTTTCGACATCGAAGGCGCGAAGCTTGTCGTCCATGGCGGCGCCAATGAAGATCAGACCACCGGCCGTAACGATGGGGCCGCCCATGTTCGGGGTCCCGGTCATCTGTCCGGCGATCATCGTCCCGAGCGGAACCTGCCACTTCTTCTTGCCGGTGGCGATGTCGACAGCGGCAAGCGCCCCCCACGGAGTCGCGCCGCAGAGCGAGCCGGAAGGATGCCGCAGGGGAACGCGGTACATTCCATAGGGCGTCCCTCGCTGCGGCGCGAACTCGCCGCCGAGCCGGTTGTCGCCGGCGAGCCGCCGCTTCGCGAAGTCGTCGCGAGGGATCAACTCGATCGCGAACGGGACGTTGTTGGTGTTGGCGATGAGCAATCCGCGGGCGGGATCGTAGGCCGGTCCGCCCCAGGCACTGCCTCCGGCGTTGCCGGGAACCGCCAGGGTAGGCTTCAGCGCGATGGGCGTGTACATCCCCTCCCAATGCAGCGACCGGATCTTGTCCGCGCACCATTTCTGGATTTCAGGCGTCGCGCCAAAGGCATCTTCCGGCTTGAGGCTTTGCGGTACGAGCGGCTCGTTGAGCGGGATCGGCTGCGTGGCCGAAGCCTCTTCGCCGGGGACCGTGCTCGTGGGGACGCGGCGCTCTTCGACGCCGAGCAGCGGCTTGCCGGTGAGGCGGTCCAGCACGAACACGAAACCCATCTTGGTGGTGACGGCGACGGCGGGCTTGCCTTTCCAGGTGACGAGAACGGGTTCCGCCGCGACGTCGTAGTCCCACAGATCGTGGCGTACGACCTGGTAGCCCCAAACGAATTCGCCGGTCTTGGCTTTCAGCGCGACGACGGAGTTCGCCCATTTGTCGTCGCCTTTGCGCATTCCACCGAAGAAGTCGGGGCTGGCACTGCCGGTGGGGATGAAGACGAGTCCGCGTTCGACGTCGGCGGAGATGACGCTCCAGGCATTGGCGGCTCCGGAGTCCTTGAGGGCGGGGATGGGATCCCAACTCCAGAGGACGCGTCCGCTGTGCACGTCGAAGCCGCGGACGGTGCCGCGGTCCATGACGGCGGAGCCGTTGTCGCCGATGGACGATCCGACGACGAGGACGTCACCGACGATGGCAGGCGGCGAGGTGACCTGGTAGTCGCCGGGATGCTTGATCCCCCCGATGCTTTCGCCCAGGTCGACGATGCCGCCTTTGCCGAAATCGGGGCAGAGCTTCCCGGTCTGGGCGTCGAGCGCGATCAGCCGGGCGTCGATGGTGCCGTAGAAAAGGCGTCCGCCGCCCTTGGGGTCTTTCCAATAGGAGACGCCTCGCGACGTGACCTCGGAGTAGCCTTTATTGCGATCGAGCGCCGGGTCGAAGGTCCATTTCTCTTTTCCAGTGGCGGCGTCGAGCGCAACGGCTTTGTTGTGCGCGGTGGTGAAGTAGAGGGTCGTTCCGACGAGGATGGGGGTGGTTTCGAAGGCGGCTTTGCTGACCGTTCTGCCGCCCGCCGCGAGGTCGCCGGAGTGGTACTCCCAGGCGAGTTTGAGGCGGGAGACGCTGCGCCGGTCGATTTGCTTGAGCGAGGAGTAATGGGCTCCTCCGGCGTCGCCGCCGTAATGAGACCAACCGGTGGATTGGGGAGATTCGGCGGCGGGCATTGGTGCGGCTGTTGGCAGCAGCACAACGGACATCAGACAGACGAGGCGCATATTTGTCCTTTACGCTCGTTTCCAGGCGATGGTTCAAAATCCGTTCGGCTTGCCGTTCCCGTAGTCCAAGAACAATTTCGGATTCGGCGCGGAAACTACTTCCAGGGTACCGATTAGCGGGGGGCCGGGGATATGGGAGATGCGCTCGGGGAGGCGTTGAAAACGCCGGCCAGGCAACGCGGGGTCTTAGACGTACCGGCGATTAGAGAAGCGGGCTATCGTCTTGCGGTTGATTCGGTGGTGGTGGAGGATGGCTCTCGCCCCGCCGATTCCGCATCTTGCCGTCGCGACCCCCTTCGCGACCCATGCCAGGGCCCATCGGACCGCCCGGATGTTGGGGAGCGCGCTTCTGCAGTTCCTGCCACTGCTGATAGGTGAGCACGGAGCGGAGACGGAGGCTGAGTTGCGAGAAGGTTCGCGTCATATCGGCGCGAGCGGCCGCCACTTTCTCGATCGCAGCCGCGGCTCTCGCCTGATCGACGGTTTCTTCGTTTATGACGTCTTCAAGCTCCGCTTCCGCCTTCTTCAGGGAGTTGCTGGTGTCGAAGAGTTTGTTACGGAATTCGCGGGTGTTGCTGCGAATCTGCTGCTGCTGCTGATCGGACAGGTTCAGGTCGGCCGCAATCGGCGAGTCCCACCAGGCAAACGAGTTTGAAGGCGGGCGTCCGCCGCCGCGCGGGCGGTCCGGCTGTTGCGCGACCACGAGAGCCGGGAGTAGAAGCAGTGCTGCGAAAGCGAACCGCATGGTTATTGTTCCTGAACGAATAGAGCCTTGATCGGCTTAGCCGGCTGCGGCAGAGGCGACTGCTCGATCGACGCCATTTCGGCGAAGAACTGGGTATCCGACATTTGGCTCTCGGCGACTACGGTCTTGGGAGCCTGAATCGGCGCCTGGCCGGTGCTGAAGAATGCCAATCCGCCTGCGACGACCAACAGCGCGGCCAATCCAGCGGCGAAACCCTTCTGCGAGAACATGGCATGCCACCACACGGGGGGCTTCTCTTCGATCCGGGCATAGATTTTGCGACGTTGCGCGGCGAGAAATTCGTCCGACACGACGGGCGAGGATTCGAGCCGCGTCCGCTGCATCGACAGGCGTTCCCATCGCGACGCGCATTCGGCGCACGTCTTCAGATGGTTCTCGGTCTCGACATTGGCAATTCCGTAGAGTTTGTCGAGTAGCTCGTCATTCGTGCGATGCATGTTCATTGCTTTACTCCGTCCCGCTCCGTCACCCCTGCGTACAAATCGCGAAGCTGCACTCGAAGCTTCGATACCGCGCGGAACATGTGGGCTTTGACGGTGCCAACGTCCAATCCCAGAGTATCCGCTATTTCGTCGAGGCTCAAATCCTCGTAATGGCGCAGCGTAAACACCGCGCGCTGGCGATCCGAAAGGCCGACGAGGGCGTCCTGCAGCCGTTTCCGGATCTCTCCCGCGAACATTCGTTCCTCGGCATCGGGAGCAAGTTCCGGAGTCATACCCAGAAGCTTGATCTCGTCTTCGGGAGCGGGCCGCCGACGCCAAATCTGCCATTTCTTAGAGCGCAAGCGGTCCAGGCAGGTGTTGACCGCAATGCGCGTGATCCATTTCGAAGGGTCCTCAATTTCGGGCTGACCGGTCCGCCGGAGCGCCTGAAACGCTTTGAGGAACGCGTCCTGCGTTGCCGAATCCGCTTCGTCCCGGTCGTTCAAGAATCGCAGGCACAGCAGAAAGACGCGGCGCTGTTCGACGATCATCCAGGCTCCGAACTCTCGAGAGTCGGCGAGCGCTGCGGCCCGAGCCGGGAGGTGATCCGCCATTACGCCCATCTTACTCGTCTGAACGCATTCTACGCGCGAAGGTTTACGTGATACCGTGAGGCCATGCAGAATCTGGACGTTGCGACGTACGTTGGATTACTCGGATTGGGGCTTGTAGCGGGGGTACTGGCTGGGATGTTCGGGATCGGCGGCGGGCTGGTGATCGTTCCGGCGTTGCTATACGTTTTTAAGTTCAACGACATGCAGGCGATCGGGACGAGTCTGGCGGCGCTGGTGCCTCCGGTAGGGCTTCTCGGGGCGGTCGAATACTACAAGCGCGGGTACATCCAATTCGGCGCCGCTGCATGCATCGCGATCGGACTACTGATCGGCGCGGTGTACGGGGCGAGGATCACGATGGCTTCGCAGTCGACCCTGATTCATCGGCTATACGGCGGGTTCCTGGCGGTCGCGGCTATCCGGATGATTGTTTGGGGAAAATAGCGGAATCCGGGGCCGTCCCTGTACGGACGGCCGCCGGGCGTTGCGTTGCGGCCGTTTAGTGGCGGGTCGGGGAACTGAGGAAGCGTTCCATCTGAGCGTTGGCGAATCCGCTGCTTGCGAGTTCCTCGACCATGCGGTTGATTGCGCCCTTGTTGTCGTCGGTGATGCCTCGCGCGCCGCCGAACACGGAGGAAGCCTTGCCAAGCTGTTGAGAATCTGAACCTTCTTCAATCAGCATTTCGTGCTCGACCCAATTCGAAAGAGGGATGTTGCGGAAGAAGAGCCGCTCCTGCATGATCATGGACTTCTTGTTCGCGAACATGGACTTGCTCTCGCGAACATAGCTGCGTTCTTCGACGCGGAAGTCCTGCATGAATTCGTCGAGGGACTTGCGGCGGGTGGCTTCCTCGGTCGACTTCATTCTTTCTTCGAGAGTGACTTTGTGGGTGTTGATTACCGCTCGCGCTTCGGCCAAGGATTCGCGCTCTTTGGCGATAGCGACTTCCATGCGCGCCTGCATGATGTAGAACGAGAGCAAAGCAGAACCCGCGGCCACAAACACGGGTAGAAACATCCACAAAAATGCGTCTAGCTGCATACCTAAGTCTCTATCGGTACGGAGTGGGCAAAAAGTTATAGAGTCGGCGAAAAAACTGAGAGCGGACTAAGGGATTCAACCGGGTCGGATGAGGTGAACTACTACTGAGACCCGTCGATTTTCTGGCCGCTGATGAGACCGGCAAGGCGTCCGAATGCGTACCCAGGCTGCTGAAACGTAAGGAGTTGCCCCAGCGCCCAAAAGATCATTGCGGTGCGAAAACCAAGGCCGGCACCAAAACCCCTGTACTTACCAAGGAACTCGGCGGCACCGACGCCCATGTCGGCAGCCATCGATGGTCGAAGCTGACTGTGCACGGCGGGACGCTCCCCGATTCGAACCTTCAGCCCGGGAAACAGGCGGATTCGCTTGCCAGCCCGGCGAATCTGCGCGCAGAGGTCGGCGTCGGACCAGTGATGGCCATATCGCTCATCCAGGTAGTTCATGTTGCGCAGAAAGGATTTGCGAACCATGATCGCGGCGCGGCTCGCATAGTCCACGTCGATAAACTCTTTTGAAGGATCGATGGGCAGCGGAGGAGGAGGCGCTCCGTGCATGAAGGCACGGAAGGCAGCGGCGTCGGGCAGTTTGCGAATCTGCGAGACCGGGGCGCCTTTCTCATCGAGAAGCATGGGGCAAACCGCGGCGACGTCGCTGTCGGCTTCGAGGTGAGCGACCAGCAACGCTACGGTTGTGGGTTCGACTTCTACTTCCGCATCGAGAAAGAAAATGAAATCGCCGAGAGCGGTCCGGGTGCCGATGTTCAGGGCTTTGGTGGCGCCGAAATTCCGTTCCAGGCGGAGGAATTTAGCATCCGCGAACTGGGCGTCGAGGGTGGGGCTTTCGTCGTACGATCCGGCGTCCACGACCAGAATTTCGAGGGGCTCGCGGGGAATGGATTTTTCGAGCGCCTCGATGCAGCGGCGGAGGGCCGCCGCGTGATTATTAGAAAAGATGACCGCCGACACCTTGGGTGTGGTGGCTTGCGGCTGCTGCTGGGACTCGTCCATCGAAGTCTCGATCATAGCGCAACCGGCCTCAGAAGTACCTTTCTTAGGCATGCGCCAGCAATCGGGATGCAGATACGAAAAGAGCCGCCCAGACCTGAGGTTCGGGCGGCTCTTCGGACTACTTGACCGGGATCGAGGATCGGATTACTTCTTGGCTGCTGGGGCGGCTGCCACCGGAATGGCCGTTGCCGGAATCGGCGCCGCACCATTAGCAAGCGATGGCGCCGCGTCCGAGAGGAGGCCCAACGCTTTGCGAAGTTCGGTGTCCACCTTCACCTTGATGTCCTGATTGTCCTTGAGGAACTGGCGCGCGTTTTCACGGCCCTGGCCGATACGGTCGGACTTGTATGAATACCAGGAGCCGGATTTCTCGACAATGTTGTGCGCTACTCCAAGATCGAGCAGATCACCCTCTTTCGAGATGCCTTCGCCGTAGATGATGTCGAATTCGGCCTCGCGGAACGGCGGGGCGCATTTGTTCTTGACGATCTTGATTTTCGTGCGATTTCCGGTAACTACATCGCCTTCCTTGATCGCGGCGATGCGCCGGATGTCGGCGCGGACTGAGGAATAGAACTTTAAAGCGCGTCCGCCGGTGGT
>JBDTTK010000030.1:0-14074 GCA_039930685.1 Bryobacteraceae bacterium
TCGAACCCCTGTTATCGCCGTGAAAGGGCGGTGTCCTAGGCCGGGCTAGACGATGAGGACGTATAGTCGCGCGGCGGAACCGCCACGCACGTTTCCAGTATAGCTGGCTTCCTAGATGGTCTTCAAATAGGCCAGAACGTCCGCGCGCTCTTTTTCGGACAGCATGTCGGCGTAAGGCGGCATTTTGCCGTCGCCCGCACCCTCGTTGATGATCGTCATCACGGCGGCGTCGGTGACCTTTTTGCCGTTGATCAGCTTGGCCTTCTTATAGAGGCCCTTCAAGCCGGGGCCGACTTTGGCCGTCGTGGAATCGGCGTTGTGGCAGACCGAGCACTGCGCGAACACTTCTTTTCCAGCGGCGGCATCGCCCTTTTCGGCAGCTATCGCCATCGTCCCAGTTAGCGCACAGGCGCCTAGCGCCGCGAGAAACTTCTTCGTCATGGTCTTCGATCTACTCCTCGTCGATATTCTCTATCCAGTTTACAATGGACGGCGCGTTTCCTGCCTATCACGCCAGACGCGGACACTCCCGCTCCAGTTACCTCTCCACCCGTTAAAGATTCCCAACAACGCCCCAAGAATCGGGTTAGAGCGGACGCACCAGTTACAATGGTTCGATGTCACTTGTCGTTGTTGGCTCCGTCGCGTATGACGGCGTCGAAACTCCCCACGGCCGCGTGGACCGCATGCTCGGCGGCGCCGCCACCTATATCGCTTTATCGGCCTCCTACTTCACCAAGGTGAAGATTGTGGCCGTCGTCGGAGACGATTTTGCCGACGAAGACACGAAGCTCCTCGCCGGGCATAACATCGACCTCGAAGGCGTCGAGCGCGTCCCCGGAAAGACCTTTTTCTGGAAGGGCGTCTATTCCGCGGACATGAACGACCGCACGACGCTGCAAACGGATCTCAACGTTTTTGCCGACTTCCAGCCCAAGATTCCGGCCGCCTACAAGACCGAGCCGTATCTGTTCCTCGGCAACATCCAGCCGGCGCTGCAGCGCGAAGTCCGCTCGCAGATGAATGGCGTCCGCCTCACCGGCGGCGACACGATGAATTACTGGATCAACGACTTCCAGCCGGAACTGCTCGAAACCATCCGGCAGTGGGATTTCCTGCTGATCAACGATTCCGAAGCGCGCCTTCTTTCGGGCGAATCGAACCTGCGCCGCGCCGCCGACAAGATCATCGCCATGGGACCGCATACCCTGATCATCAAGCGTGGCGAGTACGGCGCGATGCTGTTCCGGGAAGGGCAGCTCTTTATGGTGCCGGGTTATTTGCTCGACACCGTCTTCGATCCGACTGGAGCAGGCGATTGCTTCGCCGGTGGCTTCATCGGCTACCTCGCCCAGCAGGGATTCGATCTCGCCACGGGCCATGTCGATAAGAAGGAATTGCATCGCGCCGTGATCTTCGGTTCCGTCATGGGTAGCTTCTGCTGCGAAAAATTTGGCGTGGACCGCTTCCGCACGCTGACGCGCGCCGACATCGATGCCCGCTTTGAAGAGTTCCGAACCTTCACCGAGTTCTAAGCGCGCTCGCCGTCCGGCGAAATCGCGGGACCGCCTCCTCGGGATCTCCTCGAGCTGGCGCGCCCTTGCGTGGACGCTCGGCGTCGCGCTCCTGCTCGGCACGGTGAGCTACCAGTGCGTGCAATGGGTCGCCGCCCGCGGCTACACGCTGTATTATGGCGACGCGGAGGCGCATCTCAACATTGCGCGCCGGATCCTCGACACCCGGACACCCAACGGCGAGCAAGTCGGCACCGTGTGGCTGCCGGCGCCGCACGCTTTGATGCTGCCCTTCGTCGGAAACGACTCGCTGTGGCGCAGCGGATTGGCAGGCGCAATCCCGGCTGCCATTTGTTTCGTACTCGCCGGCTGCCTTCTGTTCGACCTGACCCGCCGCGCGCTCGGCTCGGCCACTGCCGCCCTGACGGCCACGGCGCTCTTCGCCTTGAATCCCAACATGCTCTACCTGCAGTCGATCCCGATGACGGAGGCGGTCTTCTTTGCCGGCCTCCTCGGACTGCTCCACGCCACGGTCTGGCACGCGCAAGCGGATTCCAAGATCAGTGCCTGGTTTGCCGCACTCAGCGGAGCGGGGTTCGCCACTCTCGCGTCCATGTCGCGGTACGAAGGCTGGTTCCTGCTTCCGTTCGCAGCGCTCTTTTTCTGCTTCGGGCCGCGCGGCAGCTTTGTCCGCGCCAGTGTTTTCTCTCTCCTCGCCGCACTGGGTCCGCTGGCCTGGCTGGCGCACAACTGGTGGTATTGGGGCGATCCACTGGAGTTTTATCGCGGTCAGTGGTCGGCGGCGGGTATTTACAAGCACCAACTTGAGGCCGGCATGTCCGCCTACCCCGGCGACCACGACTGGGCGAAGGCGATCCTTTACTACCGGACCGCAGTCACCCTGGTCGTCGGAACGCCACTCGCTCTCCTCGGAGTCGCCGGGTTCTTCGCGGCATTCTGGAAGCGCGCCTGGTGGATCGCCGGCTTTCTCGCGCTAGGGCCGCTCTTCTACGTTTGGAGCATGCACTCGTCCGGCACACCCATCTTCATTCCGACGCTTTGGCCGAACAGCTACTACAACACCCGCTACGCCTTGGCGTTCCTGCCCCTGGCTGCGTTTGGCGGGGCCGCTCTCGTCTCTCTAGTGAGTCCACGGGGCCGCCCCTTTGTCGCGCTTGCCGCCGTCGGACTCGCGTTGATTCCCTGGATCGCGCGTCCACGGGAGGACGCCTGGGTGTGCTTCAAGGAATCCCAGGTCAATTCCGACAAACGCCGGGCATGGACCCATGAGGCGGCCGCCTACCTGAAGGCTCACTACCAGCAGGGGAGCGGCATCCTGATGCCCTTCGGCGACATGACCGCAGTTCTTCGCGAAGCCGGCATCCCGCTTAGAGACAGCCTGCACGAAGGAAACCATCCTGCCTTTGAGTCGATCCTCGCCCGTCCGGAACTCTTTCTGAACACCGGTTGGGCGCTCGCATTCTCCGGAGATCCGATCGCCACGGCGCTCCTCCGGGCCGACAAGAGAGGCAAACACTATCGCTGCGTGCGGACCATCGCGATATCCGGCGCGCCTGTTGTGGAGATCTATCGCCGCGATTGGATCCCCCCCGAAGCAAAGGAAACGGAACCTTGAGACGCCCGCCCATCCCGTTTTTCAAAGCCCACGCTGCCCGTAATGATTTCCTCATGACGTGGAGCTCCGATTTGCCTGCCGCTTTGGACCTTGCGCAGGCCGCGCAGGACCTCTGCGATCGTCATGCCGGAATCGGGGCGGACGGCTGGTACGTGCTTTCGAAATCCGCCGAGGCCGACGTGGCCGCCAAGCTCTACAATGCCGACGGCAGCGGCTCGGAGCTATCTGGGAACGGGTCCCGCTGCGTCGCGGCGCTGCTCTTCGACGCGGGCCATCCTCGGGATACGCCCGTCCGCATTCTCACCGGCGCCGGACTCAAGTCCGTCCGGATGGTCGGCGTGGAGGGCGGCGGATACCGGCTCGAAATGGAAATGGGACGGGCGCCGGTGGCCGGCAAAGAGCTGCTGCAATACCCATTCGGGGAGCACGAAGCCGTGATTCTTACGGTGGGCAATCCGCAATGTGCCGTCCCTGTCGATGATTTCAACTTTGACTGGCGCGCCGCCGGAGCCGCCCTCGAGCGGCATCCTCGCTTCCTCAATCGGACGAACGTATCGTTTGTGCGCAAAGCTGCCGATGTACACAACGTGGAGGTGCGTATCTGGGAGCGCGGCGTCGGCGAAACTCAAAGTTCTGGAACGGGCTGCACAGGCGCGGCCGCGGCGGCTCGATTCCTCGGATGGGTTGAGACTCCGGTCGCGGTCTTGACGGCTGCCGGCCCACTCGACATACGATGGGAAGGGGAAGAGTACTTTTTGACCGGTCCCGCCCAAGTGATCGCCAAAGGGGAATTCCGCTGAATCGCCGAACGCGGTTCAAAAGGCCCGCCTTCACGGAATAAGGAACGAATGAGCACCGCTTTCGAGCAACTGAAGACAAAAATCAAAAACAAATCGGCGCATGTCGGCGTCGTAGGACTCGGCTATGTCGGACTCCCACTCGTGGTCGAATTCGCCCACGCCGGCTTCCACGTGACCGGTATCGACGTGCAGCAGAGCAAGGTCGACGATATCAATCGGGGCGTCTCTTACATCCAGGACATCCCTACTTCCGTACTCGAACCCCTCGTCAAGGCAGGGCTGGTCCGCGCTACGACGGATTTCGCCGCGGTCGCGGACCTGGATACCGTGAACATTTGCGTGCCGACGCCGCTTCGCAAAACCAAGGATCCGGACATGAGTTTTATCGTGTCCGCCTCGAAAGAAATCGCCCAGCACATGCGAGCCGGGCAACTGGTAATTCTCGAGTCGACCACCTATCCCGGCACTACCGACGAACTCGTGCTGCCCATGCTCGAGAAGGAAAACTTCAAGGCGGGAAGCGAATTCTTCCTCTGCTTCTCGCCCGAGCGCGTCGACCCGGGCAACCCCAAATTCCAGACGAAGAATATTCCGAAAGTCGTCGGCGGCATTACCAAGAACTGCACCGAGGTCGGCGCCCTTTTCTACTCCCAGGCGCTCGACACCGTCGTGCCGGTGGGCTCGACCAGCGTCGCCGAAATGGTCAAGTTGCTCGAGAACACCTTCCGCATGATCAACATCGGCATGGTCAACGAAATCGCGCTGATGTGCGATCGCATGGGGATTAACGTCTGGGAAGTGATCGACGCCGCCGCGACCAAGCCGTTCGGCTTCATGCCCTTCTATCCCGGCCCGGGGCTGGGCGGCCACTGCATTCCGATCGATCCGTTCTACTTGAGTTGGAAGACCAAGCAGGCCGGCATCGAAGCCCGCTTCATCGAACTAGCCGGCTACATCAACGGGCAGATGCCCCATTTCGTCGTGGACAAGGTCCAGAACGCGCTGAATGAGCAGTCAAAGCCCGTTAAGGGTTCGCGGGTTCACATCGCCGGCGTAGCCTATAAGCGCGACATCGACGACGTCCGCGAATCACCCGCGCTCGACATCATTCTGCTGCTGCTGAAGCTGGGCGCGACCGTAACGTACAGCGATCCGTTCGTCGCATCTCTCAAGCACGAAGGCCTCGACATGCAGGCCCAAGACCTGCTGCCGAACGCAGGTGACGCCGACTGCGTCGTGATCGTCACCGACCACAAACAGTTCGATTACGCGGCGCTGCTCCAGAAGTCGAAGGTCATCGTGGATACCCGCAACGCGCTGAAGGGCATGGATTCCCCAAAAATCTTCCGGCTCTAAGTTTGGGCGGAGTAGAATCGAAATAGGAATGGCGAAGGAGTACATCGAGCAGCGGGATAGTGGTTATTACGTTGCAGGCACTCGTGTGTCCCTCGATTCCCTTGTTCACGCTTTCCATCGCGGCGAATCGCCGGAAACCATCTGCGAGAACTTCGAGACACTTCATCTTGAAGAGGTGTATGGCGCAATCGCCTACTATCTCTCGAACCAGGCTGCCGTCGATTCATACCTTCGTTCTCAGGCCGAAAAATGGACCGCAGGAAGGCGTGATTCCGATCCGCTTCCGGCCGGTCTGCGGGAGCGGCTGATGCGCGCGCGAGATGAGATGCACACGCCGCCCTCCTCATGAAAGTTCGCCTCCTGGCGGACGCTGACCTAAACCGAGCGATCGTCCGCGGAGTTCTGCGGCGGGAACCCTCCGTCGATTTCCTCGGCGCACAAGACGCCGGATTGCGGGGGTTGAAGGACTCCGAGGTTTTGGTGCTGGCGGCCGAACAGCAAAGAATCCTCGTTTCGCATGATGTTGGCACAATGCCCGCACACTTCCGCGATTACAGAAACCACGGAAATTCAACCAGCGGAGTATTCCTAATTCCCCAGTCCCTTGATGTTGGGCGGGCCATCGAAGAACTGATCCTCATCTGGTTGGCGTCGGAGGCATCCGAATGGGCGGACAGATTGGAATGGCTGCCTCTCTGAAGTCCGCGTGAATACTTCAATCCGACGAGTTGCTAGCCAATGTGGTGATCCCGTATTGCTCCACAGCCAATCGACCTCCCCGCGACCCGGTGCTACACTAGCGCCCGATGACTCGCTCGCTCTTCCTCAAATCATTTCTCGCGAGCCTCGCCCTCGCGTCCGCCGCACTCGCCCAGGCTCCCGCATTCAAAGTCCCGGACGATATCACCTACCGCAAGGCCGACATCATCAGCGAGGGCACGCGCATGCACGCGGAGGTCTACGCGCCGAAGAGCGCGCCCGCGGGCAAGAAGCTTCCCATTATCCTGATGGCCCATGGCTGGGGCGGAACCGTCGCTGCGCTTCGCCGCGAGGCAATGGCCTTCGCGCAGGCCGGCTACTTCGTCACCGCCTTTGACTACCGCGGCTGGGGCGAGAGCGACTCTCGCGTCATCCTCAACGCGCCCGCTCCTAAAGAGAAGAAGGATGGCAAGTTCACCGCCGAAGTCCGCGAAGTGCGCGAGGTTGTCGACCCAATCGACTTCGGGACCGACTGGCTGAACGCCATCCATTGGCTCGCCGGCGAACCGCAAGCAGACATGGACCACCTGGGCCTCTGGGGCTCCAGTTTCTCCGGCGGACTCATTCTCTGGGCCGCCGAACGTGACCATCGAGTCAAAGCCATCCACAGCCAGGTCGGCGCGATGGACGGACGCCCGCTTCCGGCCGACCCGAAGACGACGCAGCAATATCTTCAGGAAGCAACCGCATACGCGCGGGGCGAAAAGCAGTATCCGGCTCCCGGAGCCCGTGAAGTCGGCAACCTGCGCGGCGCGCCGATTCGTTCCAAAATGCTGGTCTACACGCCTGTCGATGAGGTCGATCGCGCTCCGGACTGCGCCATGCAGTTCATGATTGCTGAAAAGGAAGAGTTGTTCGACAACAAGGACCACGCGTTGAAGGCGTTCGCCCGCCACAAAGGCCCTAAGAACCTCATCACGGTGCCGAATATCACCCACTACGGCATCTACACCGAGGCGCGTTTGAAGGCGCAGGCCGCCGCCATCGCCTGGTTCGACAAGTACCTCAAATAGCGCGGCAGAATTACTTCGTGATCCCGAGGATCGCCTCGCAGCGCCTCATCTCGAGCGCCACGCGGATCAGGTCCGCGAGGTCCGTATTGAACTCCTGCTGTGGCCAGGGAGCCTTTACCTTCGCACCATCGCAGTGCGTCTCGAATACCTCGGGAAGCTTGGCCTTGCAAGTTGCGCCCTGCGGATCCGCCTTGTGAATGGCCGCGAACCGCTTGTCGAGCTGCCGGTCGTCCCACGACTGCTTATAGATGACGCACGACGTAATTTCCGCCGGCTTGCGTGTTTCGGGAGCCGACCGGGGCTGGACGGAGTCGGCTGCCTTCATGACCTCGTCGCATTCGCGCATCATATCGAGCAGACGGTTCGACGCGGTCGTCCGGCGTTCGATGAGGGCCTTCTGCGGCACCGTCAATCCTTTCGCCGCCGGCCCCTCGCATGCCGACTTCTCGACCGCGATCGAAAGACGCAGTTGATTCCCTGCCTCGTCCCGCAGTGCCAAACACGACTTCGCCCGATGCTGGCCATCGGCGTCCTTCGGAACAATCGACAACAGCGACTTCAGCCGCGTCGCCGCGTCTTCGCAATCCGCTTTCGCCGGCGCATCCTGAGCCAGTAAGACTGCGGCCTGCAATAGAAGCACCAGCGAAGTGGACAGGAATGGTTTCATCAAACGACGCGATCATAGCACAGCGCATTTGGAGCGCCGTTCTGGCGCTTGAAACGGGAGCAGCTCGCCCAATTTCTCTTTCGCTCGAAGTGACCCCAACCGTATGCTGGAAGGCATGTCGCTTCGTTGGTTCGCGCTCGCCCTAACACTTGCGGTCGGCCTCGCTCCACGGCCCACAGCTTACGCGCAAGGCGAACCGGCGCAGCTTCCGCCCTGGACTCCGGGCACGATCGACATCCACCAGATTTCGACCGGACGCGGAAATGCCGCCTTCTTCGTCCTGCCGGACGGCACCACGCTGCTCGTGGACGCCGGCGCCGCCGGAGATGGAATCCGCGAAACCGATCCGCATCCGGATGCCTCAAGGAGTCCCGGAGCCTGGATCGCGCGTTACATCCAACGCCATCTGCCGCCGGGAGCATCCGGCATCGACTACGGACTCATCACGCACTTCCACCCGGATCACATGGGGCAGGCCGGCGCGTCCTCGCCCACGCATCCAACTGGAGGCTACCGGCTCTCGGGCGTCACCGAAGTTGATCAGGCCCTGCCCATCTCGATGCTGATCGATCGCGGCTGGCCTGACTACGATTACCCGGCGCCCCTCAAGGACGCGATGGTCACAAACTACCGCCGCTTCCTCGAATCCCGGATGAAAAATGGATTGGCCGTCGAGCGCCTCCGACCCGGCCGCGCGGACCAGATCAAGCTCCGCCACCACGCGGACCGCTACCCGTCGTTCTCCATCCGGAACATCATCGCCAACGGCGAGGCTTGGACGGGGTCAGGCGACGCAACCCGCCAACTGTTCCTGCCCATCGCCCGACTCGCGCCCGCCGACCTGCCAACCGAAAACATGTGCAGCATCGGGTTTCGCCTTCAATACGGCCAGTTTCGCTACTTCACCGGCGGCGATCTCCCAGGCGAGGCGGACCCTGGTTTTCCCGCCTGGCACGCCGTCGAGCCTCAGATCGCAGCGGCGATCGGAAAGGTGGATGTGCACGTCGTCAACCAGCACGGCTCGATGGGCGAGGAGAGTGAATTGTTCCTGGCTGCGCTGCAATCGACCGTCCTGATCGTCCCGAGTTGGGCGCCCAGCCATCCCGCGCCCGACGTCCTTAAACGGATCATGAACAGCCGCCTGCCACCAAGTCCACGATTCGTCTTTGCCACCGATCTCCGGGAAGCGGCGCGCATCGTGATCGGCCAGCGCGCGACGCGTCTGGCAGCGCCGCCCGGCCACATCGTGGTCCGCGTCGAACCCGGCGGCAAGCAGTATCGCGTGTATGTCTTGAGCCACGACGACGAGCGGGACGCCGTCCTCGCCGTGAGAGGCCCGTTCCAGTCCCAGAGCAAATAGCGGATCGCCTACCCCCGTGCCGCGAGCGTCCCCTGCCTGGCCTCAAGCGCAAGCAGATGCTCCTTGATCGGCAGGCCGCCGCCGTATCCGGTAAGCTTGCCGCTCGACCCGATCACGCGGTGGCACGGAATGATAATCGGAATCGGATTGCGCCCGTTCGCGAGGCCCACCGCGCGTGACGCCGCCGGATTTCCAACCCGGCGCGCGAGTTCTCCGTACGAAATCGTTTCACCGTACGCAATGCCTTCGAGTTCCCGCCACACTCGCCGCTGAAACTCCGTCCCCTGCGGACCGAGCGGCAACTCGAACAGCTCAAGCTTCCGCGCAAAATACGCAGACAACTGTTGTGCCGCCTCGCGCACCGCGCCGCGATCGGATTCCTCCCAATCGGGTTCCGCCTTAGCCGCCATCTTCCCCGTCTGGAAGTGGACGAAGCGCAGGACATCCGCCTCGCCCGCGATCACCAATTCGCCAATCGGACTTTGCATTCGAATGAAATTCATAAGCTCGCCCACAGGTACATCGCCGCGTACGCCCGCCATGGACGCCACAGCGCCGACTTCTCCAACAATCTTTCCGGGACCGCTTTGCGCAACGCCAGATCGGTATCCGGAAACGCATCCGGTTCGCCGAGGGCCCGCATGGCCACGTACTCCACGGTCCACGGACCGATGCCGCGCACCAGCAGGAGCTTGCGCCGCAGCGTCTCGAGATCGACATCGAAACGGATCTCGCCGATCGCCACCAGTTCCGCCAAATCTCTAATCGTCGAAGCCCGCTGCCGCGTCAATCCAATCTTCGTCAGATCCACGTCCGCCAGCACCGCCGCCTGCGGAAAAAGCAACGCCTCCCCAAACGGCGTGCCATGAACCCGTGCGATCCGCCCTGACATGGTTGTCGCCGCCGCCACGCTGACTTGCTGCCCGAGAATCGCTCGCACGGTGAGTTCGAAACCGTCCCAAGCTCCGGGCACCCGAAGCCCCGGCAGCTTCCGAAGGATCGGCCGGAGCATCGCGTCGCCCTCCAGTTGTTGGGCAATCGCTGCGGGATCCGCACCGAGATCGAACATCCTCCGCACGCGCTCCACAATCCGGAACAACTGCGAGGCATCCGGATACTCGACCCGCAACATCACCCCGTCGCCTCCCGATGGCGTCACCGCCAGCCGCCCGGGTTTCGCATCCAGCACAAAGGTGCGCGAGTACTCGCCATCCCGAACCTGCTCGACGCCTGGAATCGCCCGAGCGGCCAGGAATCCAAGCAGCGCATCCCACGCGTATGGAGGCCGGTAGGTCAGCCGGAAACGATACGTCCCGGGAGTTTCCGGTTGAGCGCGTTTTCGCAAATCACGCGGCGCCCGGCCGTAGAGTTCGCGGAACACGCCGTTAAACTGGCGGATCGAGCGGAACCCGGATGCGAGCGCGATCTCCGTCAGGGGAAGCGCCGTCTCGTCCATCAACCGCTTGGCGAAGTGTACCCGCCGCGTCTGCGCCACCGTCACGGGCGCGGCACCGAGATGCTGTTGGAACAGCCGTCGCAGTTGCCGCGAACTTAAGCCCAAGCGGTCCGACAGTTCGTCGACGCCGGCATCGTCGAGCGCGCATTCGCCGATCAGCCGCAGCGCCCGCGACACCGTCGCCGACGTGCCCATCCATGCAGGGGTCCCGGGCGACGTCTCCGGCCGGCACCGCAGACAGGGGCGTAGACCCGCTTCCGCCGCAGCGGCCGCCGTCGGGAAGTACCGCACATTGCGTTCGTGCGGCGATTGCGCAGGACAAATCGGCCGGCAGTAAATTCCGGTTGTCAGAACTCCGATGAAGAATTTTCCGTCAAAGCGGGCGTCCCGTGTCGAACGAGCACGTTGGTAAGCTTCGATCGAGAGCGTCCAGCCGGATCCTTTGAAGTTCGTATTCGGCGCGGCCTTCACGGTTTCTAATCTAACCCGAGGCGCCGCGGATGACTAGCGCTTTTCGGACATTGTCGTTGGCCGGACCCGGGGCGGATCGTCTGGGGAGCGCAAGGGGTATCCCGTGCTCGGACGCTCGCTCAGCGGAACCGGGACCCGGCCCACATCCATGCGGGGATCCACCGCCACCACCACTCTGCTCCGCGGAAGGTAGTAGACCGCATAGACTCCGCCTTCATCGATTGCATCGTGCCCCTCGCGCGACACCTCGAAGACCTCATCGTTCGGTAGCCGGAGATAATAACGAACCCGCCCATCCGGCTGCCCACGCTTCAATTTCTCGCCGCTGTGAAGAATGACCCGGCCAAGGACCATGCGGACGGTTCCATTCAACAGATCGCGGATGAACTTGTGCGGCATCGCGAAGATCGAACCAATTACCAACAGAACCAGCGAGACCGCCGCCCCGGAATAGACGAGCGGAAGCTTGTCGACCTGCTGGACCGCGTCGAGCGACTTGAGCAGCAGGCTGGGATGGATCAACCGCGCGATGACTTCAGAGATTGCATCCAGAAGGGGGGTCTTGCGGATCATCCAAGCGTAGACGAGCCACATGAACCCCCAGATAAAGCCCGCAAGAAGCGCAGCCCCAATGGGCGGACCAAGCCGATCCACGAGATGATAGGTCTGCTTCCAGGCAAGCCGCCCCTGACGGTTTTCCTCCAGGGCGCTCTGATCGAAGCCGTACGCATTCTTCAAGCGCAACGAAGCGGTTACGGCGCGTCCGCGGGGGTCAGGTGAGACAAGCATCTCCAAGCGGATCATCGTCTTCCCTGCGGCGAAACTTTAGAACGAAATGCCCGGAATACCTTAGGTAGTGTCCTCATTCTTACAAGCCCACCTTCCACGCGCCTCCGGCGCGGTACACTCATCCACGTGAGATCCGCCTTTCTCCTTCTTGTTCTTAGCTTTGCCGCCTCCGCGCAGATTCAGCCCGAGCTGATCCTCGTCAATGGCAAGTTCTGGACCGGCAACCCCGCCCAGCCGACCGCCGAAGCCGTGGCAATTCGTAGTGGACGCTTCGCCGCCGTTGGCTCCACGGCCGAGATACGAAAGCTCGCCGGACCCTCGACCGCAGTCATCGACCTTGGCGGGAAGCGCGCCGTACCCGGCTTCAACGACTCGCACGTGCACTTCATTACTGGAGGTCAGCATCTTGCCAGCGTCCAACTGCGTGACGCCAAAACCGAAGCCGAGTTCCGCGATCGGATCGCCGCCTTCGCCCGCAAGACCCCGCACGGCCGCTGGATCCAGGGCGGCGACTGGGATCACGAAAATTGGACTCCGGCGCGCCTGCCGACGCGCCAGTTGATCGACGCCGCCACTCCCGATCATCCCGTCTCGCTGAATCGCCTTGACGGCCACATGGTCCTGGCGAATTCGCTCGCCCTCAAGCTCGCGAAGATCACCAAAGCAACGCCGGACCCGCCCGGCGGCACCATCGTTCGGGACGCCAAAGGCGAACCCACCGGCGTCCTCAAAGACGCCGCGATGGACATGCTGGAGAAGGCGATTCCGCCCCCGTCCGACGAGGAGATCGCGGAAGCGTTGCGGGCCGCCATGAAGTACGCGGCCGAGAACGGCGTCACCTCGGTCCAGGACATGTCCGCCGCGCCGGACGTGCTCCGCGTCTATCAGAAACTCAAGTCGGCCGGCGCGTTGACGGTCCGGGTCTACGGCTGCCAGCCGCTCGCCGAATGGGAACGTCTTGCAAAGGTTGGAATTCGCCAGGGATTCGGCGACGACCTGCTCAAGATCGGATGCCTCAAAGGTTTTGCCGACGGCTCCCTCGGCTCGACGACCGCGCTCTTCTTCAAACCGTATCTGGATGAACCATCCACCAGCGGCCTGGCGAACGGAGAAATGATTCCCGAGCGCAAGATGTTCGACCGCATTCTCGCCGCCGACGCCGCCGGACTCCAGATCAACATCCACGCCATCGGCGATCGCGCCAATCGGATCGTTCTCAATATGTTCGAAGAAGCCCAGCGCAAGAACGGCGTCCGCGACCGCCGCTTCCGTATCGAACACGCGCAGCACCTCGACGCCTTCGATATCCCCCGCTTCGGCGTTCAGAAGCCCGGCGTGGCCGGCCAATCCAAGCTCGGCATCGTCGCCTCCATGCAGCCCTATCATGCGATTGACGACGGCCGCTGGGCGGAGAAGCGCATCGGACCCGAGCGCGCCAAAGGCACCTACGCCTTCCGCTCGCTCCTAAACGCCGGAGCTGTTCTCGCCTTTGGTTCCGATTGGTTCGTCGCACCAATGGAACCGCTAATGGGCATTTACGCCGCCGCGACCCGCCGGACGCTCGACGGCAAGAACCCCAACGGTTGGGTTCCGGAGCAGAAGATCACGGTCGCAGAGGCGGTCCGGGCGTATACGTACGGTTCGGCCTACGCGAGCTTCGACGAGAAGGTGAAGGGAACAATCGAACCGGGCAAACTGGCGGACCTCGCGGTGCTGTCAGACGACATCTTCGCCATCGATCCCGCCGCAATCGCGAAGACGCGCGTCACGCTGACCATCGTCAACGGGCGCACCACCTTCAAGCGCTAACCGCTCCCGCAGCAGCAAGCCGGTCAGATTCGCCACCGCGAAACTGACGCCTTGCAGATTCGCGTTCATGGGCAGGCCCGGCAGCGGACGCGGATAGCCGGATGCGTAATAGCGGCCGTCCACCACCCGATACTCATCGCGCGAGCACTCGAAGTCCGGCCAAGCTCCGATTGCGCCGTCGAGCGATCCGGGGAGCATTTCGCCCGCGCTCACGACTAGAATCCCGATCTCCGAAGTTCGCCGCAACACGCCTTCGAACGCTTCCTTGTACTCGGCTTTGGGCGTACCCAGACTGAGATTGATCGCATCCATGCGATTCCGGATGCACCAGTCGAGCGCGCGGAAAATGACGTCGGTGTGGACGCTCAGCCGCCGGTCGAAGACCTTCACGGCGAACAACTCCGCGTCCGGAAGTTTCTCGCGGATCGCACCCGCCACGGCCGT
>JBDTTK010000031.1:0-13798 GCA_039930685.1 Bryobacteraceae bacterium
GCGGCCACGACAATCGCCGCAGCCAGGATTCTTTTCTTCGGCACTGGCCCATTTGGTAGCAGCCAGTAGATCAGAAACAGGGTCAGGATGACGACCGGCACCGCAGCGGCTTTGAAAATCATGACGCTGACAAACGCGGTGACGGCACCTGAGCCGAACGCTTTGGTGATGTATTCCTGATTGATCGCCGTCAGCGAGGTAGACAGCAGCGCCAGGCTTCCGCACGCGAAGATCAGCCCCAAGCTAATCAATTGATTCTTGAAGTAGCTGCGGTTTGTCGTAATGCCCCAGACGCGATTCAGCGCGACCTCCAGCGGCTCAAAAATGCCGTTGGCGGTAAACAGAAGCAGGCCAAGTGAAGTGAATTGGAGAGGGCCTCGGGACTCGACGGTGGCGACCAGGTTGCGCTTGATGAAGTCGCCGATGTCGTCCGGAAAGTAGTCGTGCAGCGCCGTGTAAATCGCTTCGACGGCGGCGTTCCAATGAAACACGTACCGGCAGAGCGACATGATGACGATCATGAACGGGAAGAACGACAGCAGTACGTTCGCGGCTACGGAGAAGCAGTAGACATGGACTTCGACTTCCATCCAATATCGAAACGTTGGTTGAAACCAGCGAATGACGCGCATGAACTACACGCCCGTCCGGCGGACAGCGGTGGCCCGGCGCTTGACCGGGTTGGGTGCGCTTGAGGCGCTAGGCGGATTCATTTCGTTGCGTACACTTCAGCCTAACAAGTAGACCGCTTGCCTAGATCGCTTCCGGAAAGGCGTTCCGGTTTTGCAGCAGGAACGCGGCGAAGAAAGTCATGTTGTAGGTCGCATGCGTCAGAAACGCGGCAAAGGTTGATCCGGTGCGCAGGCGGATCCATCCGAAGACCCCGCCTGCCGAGCCAACCAGCAGGATGTGCTGCCAGGACCAGGAGTATTGCGGTCCGTGCAACAGCGCGAATGCGAGAGCTGTCACCGCGACACCGATGATCGGGCCTACGCTACGGGCGAGAATCGGAAGCACAAACCCCCGAAAGACGAGTTCTTCGGCCAGGGGCCCCAAGATCACCGCGAATACCCCGACGAGCGCGATTTCCCAACGCGCCTGCATCATGCCGTCAAACGGATTGCGGACCACGGGCGCATTGAGCAGCATTCCGATCGTTCCGACGGATATCGCCAAAAGTGGTCCCCCGAGGATCGCCGCCCAAATTCCGGGGAACGGAAACGTCCAGCGCAGCGAGGCAAACAACGGCTCGTCATAACGGATCACGAATAGCTGACGCAACCCGCCAAACAGCAAAAGGTAGATCAGGAGCTGCCCGCCGAGACTCTCGATCGAAGGAAGCTTGAAGACGGCCGGCCAAAGCTTCCCGAGGCCGAGCATGACCAGGACGGAAACGATCACCGCAGGGAGGATCATTCCCACGAAGATCCCGACGTCCTCATAGCCCCAGAACGGATAGGCGGGCGGATCCTCGGAATGTTGCTCGACCGGCGGCGCTTCGCCTGGACTCACTCATCCTCCGCAAGCGCTGCCGCCAGCAGCGGAATCATCAATTCATGATGGCCGGTGATCGCATAGCCCTTTCCGCCTGATTTCGCATGGGGGCGCTGGACGACGTTGGCATTCGGCCGGTAGTGCTGGAGAAAGTCGAAGTTTGCGGTGGTGAAATTACCTAACGGATATCCGAGGTTGCGAACGACGGATACGGCCTTCAAGAAGACCTCCGGCAAGACGACGGCGGAGCCGACGTTGAGATACACACCGCCCTGGTCCATTTCACGAACGATCGAACAGAGGAGTTGGAAATCCTGGTGCGTAGCCGCGCCGATCGCCGCGCCGACGGCCTGAGGATGCGTGTGCGGAGTGTCCGTGCCGATCGCGACATGCACGGTGACAGGTACGGATGCGCGGTAGGCCTCGTACTGAAGGCAATACGGCGCGTACTCGGGCCTGGCAATTTCGAGGATCCGGCGTCCGAGCGCCTCGCCCATACCAAGCCCGTCGCGGACGCCATTCACAATCGCGTCGTTCATTTCACGGCCGGTTTCTTCGGCGGCGCCAAATCGGCCATCCGGCAGTACCGCTTCCACGTCTTCGCTCGTCGACCCTACGATGCCGATCTCGAAATCGTGGATGGTTGCGGCGCCGTTCATGACGAATGCGCTGATATAGCCTCTCCGCATCAGGTCGAGCAGGATTGGCGAAATTCCTACTTTGACGACATGCCCGCCGAGCCCCCAAAGGATCGCCCGCTTTTCCGCCCGCGCGCGCCGCAGCGATGCGACAACTGCCCGGAACGAATCCCCGGCGAGAATCTTCGGCAACGAATCGATAAACGAGCGGACGTCCCCTTTTAGATGAGGCGTCCCGAAATCTTCGACGCGGACCTTGCCTCCGCGCGCCTCAATCGGGACCGTCTTTAACGACTCGAACGTCAGCGGTTTTTGCTTATATCGGCCCACGCACCCTCGTTTACGCCACCTTGCCGTTGTGGAGAACTTTTTCCAAGGCTCGCGCTGTGTAGCTCTTCTTGTGACGCAGAACGGTCTCCGGCGTCCCGGCGACCAGCAGTTGACCGCCCCGCTCGCCCCCCTCGGGGCCGAGGTCCAGAATCCAGTCCGCCGCCTTGATGATATCCAGATGATGCTCGATCACGATGACGGTATTGCCGAGGTCCGTGAGGCTTTGCAGGACGTCGAGCAATTTTCGGACGTCTTCAAAATGCAGACCAGTGGTCGGCTCGTCCAGGATGTAGATGGTCCGGCCGGTCTGCCGTCGGCTCAACTCGCGGGCCAACTTGATTCGCTGCGCTTCACCGCCCGACAATGTGGTCGCCGATTGGCCGAGGTGAATGTATCCCAAGCCAACCTCCACTAGAGTTTGCAGTTTCTGGCGTACGTTCGGAATATTGCCGAGAATCTTCAGCGCATCCTCGACGGTAGATTCCAGCAGATCGGCAATCGAGTATCCGGCGTACTTCACTTCGAGCGTTTCGCGATTGTAGCGGCGGCCGCGGCAGACGTCGCAAGTGACGTACACGTCCGGCAGAAAGTTCATCTCAATCCGCTTGAGGCCGTCTCCCTGGCAGGCTTCGCAGCGTCCGCCTTTGACGTTGAAGCTGAATCGCCCGGGCTTGTAGCCGCGAGCGCGCGATTCCGGCAGCATCGCGAAGATGTCCCGAATTGGCGTAAAGACTCCGGTATACGTGGCGGGATTCGAGCGGGGGGTGCGTCCGATCGGCGCCTGATCGATTTCGACGACCTTGTCGACCAGGTCCAAGCCCTCGATCGAGTCGTGCGCGCCGGGCGCCGTCTTCGAGTTGTAGACCGCTTTCGAGACCGCGCGATAGAGGATGTCGTTCACCAGCGTCGATTTACCGCTCCCTGAAACGCCCGTCACCACCGTCAGCAAACCAAGCGGAAAAGCAGCGTCGACGTCTTTGAGGTTATGCTCCCGCGCTCCGCGAATTGTCAGAAATCCGGCGGTGGGTTCGCGGCGGGTGGAGGGCATCGCGATTTTCTTCGCGCCGGACATGTACTGCCCGGTCAGCGAATCCGGATTGTCGCGAATTTCCTGGGGGGTTCCGGCCGCCACGATGCCGCCGCCGAGCCGCCCCGCTCCGGGTCCGAGATCGACGACGTAATCCGCGCGTTCGATGGTTTCCGCATCGTGTTCGACTACCAGTACAGTGTTGCCGAGATCCCGCAGGTGCTTCAGCGTATTCAGAAGGCGATCGTTGTCGCGGGGGTGCAATCCGATCGACGGCTCGTCGAGAACATACAGAACGCCGCGCAATTTCGATCCGATTTGTGTGGCCAGCCGGATCCGCTGCGCCTCCCCGCCGGATAGCGTGGCCGCGGATCGCGCCAGGCTAAGGTAGTCCAGGCCGACCTGCGTCAGAAAATCGAGCCGGTTCGTGATCTCCTCGACGACGCGGCGCGCGATCAGCGATTCGCGCTCGGTCAACTTCCATTTCTTAGCCGCTGCCAAAGCCCGTACCAGGCTCAATTCCGTGAAATCGGCGATTCCGATTCCTTTGACGCGCACAGCGAGGCTGGCCGGCCGCAATCGCTTGCCGAGGCAATCCGGGCAAGTGGACGGAGACATGTAGTCCATCAGCCATTCGCGATATCCGGGACTGCCTTCTTCGTATGCCTCCTCGAGTGTCGTCAGAATGCCGGGGAGTTCTGGCGAACCTTGCAGCAGAATTTGCTGTGCCTTCGTGGTCAGCGCCTCGAACGGCTTTTGGAGCGCAATCTTGTGCTTTGCCCTCAAGTCGTCCAGGCGGTGGCGCATGTACGCGGAACTGCCGCCGGGTCCGAGCCCGCCATCGAGCAACGGACGGCTCGGATCGACCACGACTTTGTCTGGGTCGAACGACCACTTGCTGCCGAGTCCGGTGCAGGTTTCACAGGCGCCGAACGGACTGTTGAACGAGAACGACCGGGGTTCAATCTGCGAGACGCTGGTGCCGCAATTGGGACACGCGAGCTTCTGCGAATACATGCGCTCCTCGCCGTTCACCACGGCTACGAGCACGACGCCTTCGGCCAGTTTGGAGGCGGTCTGAATGGAAGCCTCGACGCGCTTCTCGATGTCGGGCTTGATCAGCAGCCGGTCGACCACGACCTCGATCGTATGGTTTTTCCGCCGGTCGAGCGTGATCTCTTCGTCGAGCGCACGCAGGACGCCGTCGATCCGGGCCCGGACAAACCCTTGCCGCGCGAATTTTTCGAGCTCTTTCTTGTACTCGCCCTTGCGTCCCCTGACGACCGGCGCGAGAATCATGACCCGTTCGTCCTTGCCGAGCGCCATCACCTGTTCGAGGATCTGCGCCGGACTCTGGCAAGTGATCTCGGTGCCGCATTCGGGGCAGTGCGGGATGCCGATCGAGGAATACAGGACCCGGAGATAATCGTAGATCTCGGTAATCGTGCCAACCGTCGAGCGCGGACTGCGGCTGGTGGTTTTTTGCTCAATCGAAATCGCCGGGCTTAATCCGTCGATCGAATCGACCTCGGGCCGCTCCATCTGATCGAGGAACTGCCGGGCGTAGGGGGAAAGCGTCTCGACGTAGCGGCGCTGGCCTTCGGCATAGATCGTGTCGAAGGCAAGCGACGACTTGCCGGACCCGCTCAACCCCCTGATTACGGTCAGTGAGTTTCGAGGGATCGAGACGTCGATGTTCTTCAGATTGTGTTGGCGTGCGCCATGCACGGTAATGCGTTTGAGCATGGGAAGGGGGGAATCCCTATTGTGACACGTCGGCGGAAGCGGGCCCGCTTTTTCCGCCCAAACCACTGTTTTAGTACTGTTCCAGTACTTAGCAGACTCAAAGTACCTTGTTGCATTCCGACCTGGACGCCACACTCAGCCTGGATACCGATCTTCCTATGGAACGCACTGATAACGAGCAGTGGAAGGCGAAAGAAGTCGCCCGGCTGCTCGCCCTGGTTGAAACTGAGCGCCGATATTACCAGGAGATGGTTGCTGCCATCCCGGTAGGACTCGTGGTCCTTTCCGCGGACGGATCATTAATTTCAGCGAATCGAGCATTTCGTTTGACGTTTGGTTTGCGCACCGAGGATCTCCGTAAGAAGTCGCTGGATCAGATCATTCCGTCGCCAGAGCTTGCCACCCGCATCGCCGAGGTGATTACCAGCGGAATCCCGCAAACGGGCATCTTTTGCACCCTACCCGCCGCGCAGGGTGCGATCCCGCTGCGGATCGCCATCCTCGCCATGCGCAATTGGGACGAGGAAACCGAGATCGAAGCTCTTCTAATGATTGAGGACCTGACCGGCGTCGAAGCTGCATCGAGTGCCTCGCCCTCGTATCAGCGACTGCCGGCGATTGTCTGGGAGGCGAACGCGGACCGTGAATTTACGTTCGTGTCGAGCTTCGATGAGGAGTGGAAGTCGCCAGGCTATTTCAACGAGCGCGTCCACCCTGAGGACCGCGAGGCGACGCTCGACTGGTATGCGACTGCGCTGAAACCCGGCGCCGATATTTCCGCCGAATTTCGCTGGCACGCGGATGGCTCGCAATGGCGGCGCGAAACGATTCGAGTGCACGAAGACGGGACGATGACCGGCGTCATGAGCGACGTGACGGAGCGCCGGACAGCCGAGCAGGCTCTCATGCAGTCCCAAAGAGCGGCGGCTCTCCAGGGCGTGTCCGCGAAACTCGCCCACGAGCTGAACAATCCGTTGATGATTGCGACCGGCTACACCGAGGAACTGCTCCAAAGTTTGGCCGTGGAGGACCCGCGGAGAGGCGATGCGGAAGCAGTCCTCGATGCCACGCATCGTATCTCGGCTCTGAGCGAACAACTGCTCGCCGCGACGCGCGTGGAAGCTCCCGAAGTGGCGACTGTCGACGTCGCGGCGGTCGTGAATAGTCTCCGCGAAAAAATTCTGAAGGCCGGAGGCTCGTTGACTGTCAACGGAATGGAATCCGCGCTGGCATTGGCAGACGAGCAGCATCTTGAGGGCATTCTGCTCACTCTTGGCGCAGCGCGAGGGTTGATCGCCGTGGAGATCAGCTCGCGCCTGATCGCGGAGTCCCTTCCAGGCGGCGTGCTGACTCCAGGACGGTACGTGGCGATCACTCTGCGCTCAGACTCTGTCGCGGAGCCCGACCCGGCTATTCTCGAGTCCCTAATCAGTTCGAAGGATCCTAAAGGTCCGGCGTTGGCGCGATCCTATGCCATCGTTCGGGAATGGCAGGGTGACTTACGTCCTGTGCACGATGGTTTTCAGCTGCTGCTCCCGGCAGTGATTCCGTCAGTTGTTGAAGAACCGCTTCCGGTTGCCGCGCCGCCGCTGCCGGAATCGCGAGCCGAGGTGGAGCCGGAGAAGCCCGCTCCGCCCCCGGTGACGATTCTGGTTGTCGAAGATGAAGATGGAATTCGCGCACTTGTACGCAAGATTCTGGCGCGGCAGGGCTATGAGATTCTCGAAGCGGCGGGTGGAAAAGATGCACTGGATCTGGCATCGACCTATCCACATCGCATCCATCTTCTTCTGACGGACGTGATGATGCCGGGAATGAACGGCGTCGAACTTGCGCGGCAGCTCCTGGAATGGCGTCCCGATACAAGGGTGCTCTATGTCTCGGGCTACACCGACGAGGCCACTCTGCACATGCTTCCGGAAGACACCGCGTTTCTGCAAAAGCCTTTCACGCTGGGCTCACTCGTACATAAAGTCAAGGACGTGCTTGACGCGGAGTGAGACCGGATCCAACGGCGTCTAAAGCGCCCGGTGAACGATCTTTCCGTCCGAAATTGTCAGAACGACATTCGTCTCGTGAATCTTCGCAGGCGGAACCTCAAACAGATTCTGCGAAAGCACAATGATGTCGGCGAGCATGCCCGGAGCAAGCGTTCCTTTCACGGACTCCTCGAACGACGAATACGATCCCATCACGGTATACGCTCGTAGCGCCGTCTCGACACTGACCCGTTGATCGGGAATCCAGCCACCCGCGGGCTTCCCGTCGATAGTCTGACGATTCACCGCGTTGTGCAGTCCACGGATCGGATTCACGCTGATCGCCGCCGGCCAGTCGCTCGAAAACACCAGCTTGGCGCCGGAGGAGGCCAACGCCTGCCACGGGAACGAATACGGCAGCCGCTTCGGACCGACCGCTTTGCTCCACACCTCGACCGTTGCCGGATCCGCATGGATCGGCTCCATCGAAGGCATAACGCCGAGCTTCGCGAAGCGCGGAATATCGCTCGGATCGATGACCTCAATGTGCTCGATCCGGTGGCGCGAATCGCGAACGCCGTTCTTCTTCTGGGCGTTCTCGTATCCGTCGAGCGCCACCCGGACACCCCGGTCGCCGATCGCATGCGTGTAGATCTGCCACTTCTCTTTGTCCGCGAGGGCGACGAAGGTGTTGTACTGGTCCGCGCTCCAGGCAGGCGTTCCGCGATCTTCGGTGCCGTCCGAGTAGGGCTCGAGCATAGCCGCCGTGTGTGATTCGATCACGCCGTCCATTACGATCTTGAGCGCGGCGACGCGGAGCATCGGCCCTTTGAACTTGGCGCGCAGCGGTGCGACGCGCTTCAGCGAGTCGGCAGTCGAACCCGGACTCATCGACATCGCGACGGCCACGCGCAGCGTCAGCGCGTTCTCGTCCAGCAGGTTCTCCCACAGACCGACGTCCGCCGGACCGCCGCTCGCGTTCTGAATGCTCGTGATGCCAAGCCGCGCGGCCATCTTCATTCCGTCACGCAGCGCGGCGATCTGCCGCGCTTTGGTCGGAGGCGGGATATGCCGGCGAACTAACGATTGCGCACCTTCTTTCAGGCAGCCGGTCGGCTCGCCCGCCGCGTCGCGGACGACCTCGCCGAAGCCGCTGTAGTCCGTCTTGCGCGTGACGCCCGCGATGCGCAGCGCTTCGGAATTCGCCCAGCCCGTGTGACCGTCGTAGGCGCTCAAGAACACTGGCCGGTCTTTGACGATCGCATCCAGGTCCTGCCGGGTCGGCAGGCGCTGCTCGGGGAAGCAATAGTATTCCCAGCCGGTGCCCGTGACCCACTGCTCATTCGGATACTTCCGGGCCCAGGCCGAGATCCGCTCCTGCATCGCGGGAAGGGTACACGCCCCGGTCAGATCGACTTGAGCGAGTCCGAGTGAACCGCCGAGGAAGTGGATGTGCGCGTCGTTGAACCCCGGCGAGACGAGTCTTCCGCCGAGGTCGATGACCTCTGTGGCCTTCCCCGCCTTTGCCGCGACGTCTTTCGTCGAGCCCACCGCGACGATCTTGTTGCCTTCGACTGCAACCGCCTCCGCCCAGGGCTGTTTTGGATTTCCGGTCCAGACGCGACCGTTCTTGAGAAGGAGCGTAGCGTCCGCGGCGAACGCGGCGCCTGCCCAAACCGACATCGAAAGCAATCCGATGCCGCATAGGCGACGCATATAATCAAGCATGGCCACCATTATCGCCAGCCCCGAGGTCATCGCCAAATACCAACCGGTGATCGGGCTGGAAGTGCACGTCCAACTGATGACGCGCACCAAGATCTTCTGCGGATGCCCCACCAGTTTCGGCGCGCCGCCCAACACCAACGTCTGCCCCGTCTGCCTCGGACTGCCCGGCGCACTGCCGGTCCTGAGCCGCCAGAGTGTGGAACTGGCGGTCCGCGCGGCGCTCGCCCTCAACTGCACCATTCGCGAGAAGTCGATCTTCGCTCGCAAGAACTACTTTTATCCGGATCTGCCCAAGGGCTACCAGATCTCGCAATACGATTTACCCTTCGCCGAACACGGCCACCTCGATGTCGACGTCAACGGCGTGAAGAAGCGTTTCGGGATCACGCGCGTCCACATGGAAGACGACGCCGGCAAGAGCATCCACGACGGCTTCAAGGACACTGACCGTTACTCCTACGTCGACCTGAATCGCTGCGGCACACCGCTCATCGAGATCGTCAGCGAACCCGATATGCGCAGTTCCGACGACGCGTACGCCTACCTGACGGCCATCAAGGAGATTCTGCAGTTCGTCCAGGTTTCGACATGCGACATGGAGAAAGGCCACCTCCGCTGCGACGCCAACGTGTCGGTGATGCTCAAGGGTGCGAAGGAATTCGGCACCAAGGCCGAAGTCAAGAACCTGAACTCCTTCCGCTTTCTAAAGATGGCGCTGGACCACGAAATCGAGCGCCAAGTGGAAATCGTCGAGAGCGGCGGACGCGTCATGCAGGAATCGCGCCTCTTCAATGTGAACACCGGCGAGACCGCGACCATGCGCAGCAAGGAGAGTGCGCACGACTACCGCTACTTCCCGGAGCCCGATCTCGCGCCACTCCGGATCAGCGCCGCGTGGATGGAGCGCATCCGCAAGGACATGCCGGAGCTGCCGGCCGCCAAGCGGACCCGGTTCATGGATGCGTATAAGCTCAGCGAGTATGATGCCCAAGTCCTGACCGCCGACCGCCCCTTGAGCGAATTCTTCGAGAGTGCCGCGGCCGGGTCGCCCGATCCCAAAGCGGTCGCCAACTGGGTGATGGGCGACCTGATGGCGTCGCTCAAAGCCGACGGCAAGGAAATTGGCGAATCGCCCGTTGCGCCCGCGCAAATCGCCGAACTGGTCGCGCTCATTGCCGGTGGTGAAATCTCCGGCAAGCTCGCGAAGGAGATCTTCCCCAAGATGTTCGCGACCCGCGACAATCCGCGCGTCATCATGGAACGGGAAGGGCTCAAGCAAATCTCCGATGAAGGCGCGCTGGAAAAAATCATTGACGAAGTCATCGCCGCAAACCCCAAACAAGTGGAGCAGTACAAAGGCGGCAAGACTACCGTCATCGGATTCTTCGTGGGCCAGGTCATGAAAGCGAGTCGCGGTCAGGCGGCGCCTGACCGGGTGAACGCATTGCTAAAAGAAAAGCTCGACTAGCCGATAAGTGCGCATAGGAATCCCAACATGCGCTTTCTTTTCTTTCTCTTTGCCATAACCGCGTTTGGGCAGGATCTGGTTCCGAATCCCACGTTTCCCCTGCTGCCCAAGTCGAGTCACATGCTGACGAATGAAAGCGTTGTCCATCTGGCAAAGGCGGGGTTCGACGAGCAATTTATCGTCGAACTCATCCAGAGTTCCCGGACCCGCCTGGATGCGTCCGCGAGCGCCTTGATTTCCTTGAAGCAACAAGGGCTATCAGAAGAACTCATCCGCTTCATCGCTTTACGGGAGCGCCTGGCGGACCAAGTCGCCGCCCAGCCCGCGCCTCGGCCCTCCTCGTCGGGACCCGCGTCCACGACGCACATTGAGAAGCACTGGTGGGGCTACCGCTGGTTCGTGGTCTCCCGCCCGTTGGTGCCCACCACGAGCTCGACTTTTACCGTGGGCGCATCCACGGCCTCCCAGGCCGATATGCTGACCTCGCCGCGATAGAAGCCAGCTTTGAGACCTTTGGGGTCGACGCTCAGTTCCAGGATGTCCGCATCCATGGACCCGCCGGACGCAGGAGTGACTCCGCGATGCGGAACCGCCTTCAGCCATTCAGACCCGCTCCGGACCGTTACCTGATACGCCAGCTTCGGCCAACTTGCGGTTACGCGCACCGTCTGCGGCCGCAGGACGCCGTCCTCGATCACAAACCGGACGCGGTCCGGCGAAACGTGCAGGACTGGCGCTCCCGTGACCCTGAATTCCAAAAACCGCGTCGCCTTCGAGCAACCATTCGCCGCGCGCACCGCAAACCAATACGACCCGACTTTGGCTGGTGTTCCGGTCAGATACCCGGCATGGCTGAGCCGGACTCCCTGCGGTAAGGTACCGGAAATCATCGCGAACCCCAGTCCACCGACCGGGCAGCGCCCGCTGTCCAGGACCTCGATCTGGATTGGCGCGTACGGCTTGTCAACAATCGCCCACGGCAGTTCCCGCGACAGAATCTCCAGGTCCGCGGGGCGGGCCGGTGCCGGCCATTGAAGCATCGCAAGTAGAAGGAAAAGCCACCGCACGTACAGAAAGTGCGTGGCGGAGGAGTTTGCTCTCACGCCAAGTTCGCCCGTATGGCGGCAAAGCGCGGCTACTTCGGCAACTCTTTCTGAACGCGCTCGCGAAAGGCTTTTTCGCTGGCGGCGACAGCGGAGGCAAAGCCCTGCGGATCGACGAAGTTCTTGGCTTTGAATTTCTCCTGCATATGAAACTGCGACGCGTGTCCCGCCACCCAGATGTCGGGTTTCATTGCGTGCTGCCGGGTAAACGTCGACTCGAAGTCCGCAACGATGCCCGGATACTTCGGATTGACGAGGGGCATCACCACCGTCGCGATATTGGCGAACAGAAAGTTCAGGCTCCTTCCGTCCTGGTCGACTGTTGTCTCGTAGGAGACGCTGCCGGGCGTATGGCCAGGCGTCGATCGGACCGTCAGTGCAACTTTCCCGAGCCTCACAACCTCGCCGTCCTTGAGGACGCGATCGACATGCACGGGCACGAATCGCGGCAGGTCTCCGGGGTCCGCCGCGCCCCCGCTTTCGAGCAGCGGAGCGTCGCCCGGCGTCGCGAACACCTTCGCTCCGGACAGGCGTCTGAATTCCGCGAATGCTGCGACATGGTCGTAATGGGCCTGGTTCGTGAGCAGGATCCGGATATCCTTCACGCGGAATCCGAGCTTCTCAATTGAGGCGTTAATCAACGGAACGGAATCCGCCAAGCCCGTGTTGATGAGGATGTGGCCGGCGGCCGCATCGGTGATCAGATAGCAAGCCAGGTCCTCGGTGCCGACGTAGTAGATATTGGGCGCAATCCGGTGCGGCGGAAAGGGGCGGGACCATTCCGGAGGGGTTGCCGCCTGACAGATCGACGAGAATCCGAAGATCGCGAGAAGACTGAACGTGAGTTTCATCGAGTAGAAGCGATCTTTCAGTTTACGCAACGGCGGCGATTTACTGAAGGGAGACCGCTAGGTGAATACGCGCCTCCTACAATGGAACCAGCGATGCGCGAATCCCTGCTCGTCAACACTCTCGGACACGCGGCAGGCGTCGTGATCTTCGGCATCTTCGTCTATTTGCTGTTGCAGGACCGCGCGGCGATTCGCCTGCGCGGCAGCCGCCAATCTCTCCTGGCAGCAGTGCTCGCTCTCACCTGGAATCTCGCCTCGCTCATTGTTCTTGGACTCGGCGAGGTGCAATCCCTGACGTCGGATGTGATGGTGACCATTTCATTTTCCGTGTTGAGCCTGCTCCCCGCCGTTCTGTTCGATCTCTGCCTGCTGGATCGCTACCGGAAACTGGCGGCTGCCGGTTATACGCTGAGCGGCATCGCAATTGTCCTGCACGTTCTCGAACCGTTTGCCGGCCCGGAGCGCTTTCATCGCTGGGCACTCACGCTGATCACGATCGGATTCGGCGCTCTCGCCGTGATTGCCGCCATCCTTGTGATTACGTCGAGCGACGTTCGGCGACGCGGAACGACCTCGCGCATTTTAGGAACGATGGCGTTGTTCCTGCTGTCGATGTCCTTCGTCCACTTCGGCGGCGTGAAGCACATTGATTACGCATGGTCGCAGGAACTGGCGTTCCACCACGCGGGAATTCCGCTCGCTCTTCTCGTGCTGCTTCAGGACTATCGCTTTCTGCTGCTGGACGCCTTCATGAGGTTCTTGGCGAACGTCCTGCTTTCGATCGCCATCATGATACTCGGCATCACCGCCGCGCGGGAGTTCGGCGTCCCGGACTCGAGCGACGGGTTCGCCCTCGGCTTGTGGCTGGTTGCCGCGTGCCTGCTTTTGATTCTGTTTTCGATGCTGCGGTCGCTGATACAGGGTCTACTGACCCGACTGGCGTTCGGCAGGGCAGATTTCGATCAGTTCCTCGCCAATCTCAAAGCCCACGAGGCCACCGGAGGCGAGGAGAGCCAATACCTCGGACGCGTGAATACTCTCATGGCGGAGTTCTTGCGCGCTCCCGTCTCCACTGCCGGAGGCGGCCTCCAGCGCGCCCTCTCGGGTCTGGACCTCCACTACCCGACGCCGGTCGCCGACTTGGGAGGGATTCGCACCGAGTTGGAGGAAGACGCCGTCGAAGTCGTGACGCCAGTAAGGCTTGTTTCCGGCGAGGCGCGATTCCTCTTACTTGGGCGCCGGAACGGCGGGCGGCGGTATCTGAGCGAAGACCTTCAGGCGCTTGCACGAGCCTCGTCAACCATCGCCGAGCAGATGGACGCCCATCGCGATGCTGAGATGCGGCGTCTGATGTCGCAGGCCGAATTCCGTGCGCTTCAATCGCAGATTCATCCCCACTTCCTCTTCAACGCCTTGAACACCTTGTACGGTCTG
>JBDTTK010000032.1:0-13462 GCA_039930685.1 Bryobacteraceae bacterium
ACCAGACGTCGGTCTTCCCCGGATACTGGAACCCGGCCGGCATCACGCCGACGATTGTGAAGATGCGGTCCTGGGTCTTCACGGTCTTACCGAGGACTTTGGGGTTGCCCGCGAAATTCCGCTGCCAGAAGCCATAGCTGATCACGGCGGCGAGCGGTCCGGAAGGCTTCTGTTCCTCGTCGTTGAACAAGCGGCCAAGCGCGGGTTCCGCGCCCATGACGCGGAAGAAGCCAGGCGTAACGCGATAGACCGCTGCGTAGTCCGGCTGCGCCCCGGCGAGGATGCTGGTTTCCCCGCCGATGTAGTAGGCCATTGTCTCGAACGCGGTGGCCTGCGCTTCCCAGTCGTGGTAGTCGGGCGCTGAGACGGTGATGCTACGGCCGGTTGCGCTGCGCCAGAGGTTGGCGATGTTCACGATGCGGTCCGGCTGCTTGTAGGGAAGCGGCTGTAGGATCACGGCGTTGATGACACTGAAGATCGCCGAATTCGCGCCGATCCCCAAGCCCAGCACCAGAACGGCCAGGAGCGTGAAGCCAGGATTCTTGAAGAGCGATCGAATCGCGTAGCGGATGTCCATTGCGATGCCTTTCCCGGACGGCCTGACTTCGCCGAGTGCCCCTGGGAGAGCACGCCGGGTACCAGCGCTAATCCACTGAATAAGAAAAGGATCTCGCACTGCTCCGCTGTCCGCTAATGGGACGGCTCGTGCGTTACCGGACTTCGCGATCCGCGATTACTCGTAGCGGAGAGCGATTACGGGGTCGACGCGCGTTGCCCGCAGCGACGGCACCAGACAAGCCAGCAAAGCCACTGTGGCCAAGCCGGCGGCGGCAAGCGAGAAGGTCAGGGGATCCGTAGGCGTCACCCCGAACAGGACGCCTTGCACGACCCGCGTCAGGGCCAGTGACGCCACGAGGCCGATTCCGATACCGATGAGGGCCAGCTTTCCACCGGATCCGAGGATCATACCCATGACGTTCCCCTGGCTTGCGCCAAGCGCCATACGAACGCCGATCTCATTGGTGCGCTGCGCGACCGCATAGGCCATTACGCCGTAGATGCCGATCGCGGATAGCAGCAGCGCAACCACCGCGAATGCGCCGAGCAGGCCGCCGCTCGCCCTTTCCCCGGCGAGGTTGTTGTCGAGCATCCCTTCGAGGGTGCGGACGTTGTAGATGGGGAGATCCGAATCGAGGGAGCGCAGTTCACCACGCAGCGCAGAAATCATCGTCAGCGGATCCGCGGTCGTGCGCATCGCCAGCGACATGCGTTCCGGCGCGATTTGCCCAGTCGACATGTAGAATTCCGGCGGCGGGGCATTTTGCGGGCCCTGCGGACGCAGGTCGCCTACGACGCCAACGATCTCCATCCAACCGAGGTCCGGATACGCTTTCAAGCGCTTGCCGATGGGCGACTCTTTCGGCCAAAACCTCTTCGCCATGGTTTCGTTGATAATCGCGACCGAGGGCCGTCCGGCGGAGTCCTGCGCCGTGAAGAATCGGCCGACGCGCAGAGGCACGCCGATCGCGGTGAAGTAGCCGGGACTGGCCATCCGGTATTCTGCGTAAATCGGCGCGTTCTTGAATTCCTCTTCGCGCCCTTGAATCGCGAAATCCCCGTTGGTATTCGAGCCGCTGAGCGGCAAGTCGTTGGTCAGGCCGGCGGCCTTCACGCCGGGCAGGTTCGACGCGCGCTCGGTCAATCGGCGATAGAAGTCCATGCGCTGTTCAGGTTTTTCGTACTTGGCACGTGGCAGCGACAGCTCCGCCGTAAGAACGTTCACGGGGTCAAGGCCGACTGGCGTGTGCACGAGGTTCCAAAACGTCCGGAGCATCAGACCGGCGCCGACCAGGAGGACCATGGACAGAGCGATCTCGGCAACCACCAACGCGTTTCGCAGACCGCGTCCGCCCCCGTGCACGCCGCGTCCGCCGGATTTCAGCGTCTCATTCACGTCGAGGCCCGCCGATTGGAAAGCGGGCGCCAATCCGAAGAGGAGTCCGGTGAAGAGCGCGACGCCTAGCGTGAACGACAGCACAACCGGATCGATCTTGACATCCGCGGCGAACGGGAAGCCGGAAGGCGCGAGGCTCAACAGCGGACCGATCGACCAACTGCCCAACAGGAGGCCAACCGCGCCGCCCGCCAGCGATAAGAGAAGGCTTTCGGTCAACGCCTGGCGGATCAGGCGGCCGCGCGATGCGCCCAGCGCCAGGCGGATTGCCATCTCGCGACTTCGGGCCGAGGCCCTCGCCAGAAGGAGGTTCGCGATATTTGCGCATGCGATGAGCAGGACGAAGCCCACCGCGCTGAAGAGGACCAGTAGCATGGTCCGCGCCGATTGCCCCACCAGCCGCTCGCGGAGCGCGCCCATGCCCGGAACGTGGTCTTTCTGCCCGGGCCGTTTTTCAGCCGCCAATAGTTTATACTGTTCGCTGAGTTCGAGGCGGGCCCGGTCGAGCGTCATGCCGGGCTTCAGGCGGGCGATTCCACGCAGATAATGGTTTCCGGGCGAACCGCTGGGATCTTTTTGCAGCGGCGGCCATTCCGGAGCGCGATACTTCGGGCTGACCCACAGCTCTGTTTGCGGCGGATAAGCGATGTCTTTGGGCATCACGCCGATCACCACCGTACTCTCTCCGTTGAGGATGATGGATTGACCGACTAACTTCGGGTCGCCGCCGAACCGCTGCTGCCACAGAGTGTGACTGAGGACGGCTACTCTCGCAGGCTCCTCTTTCCGGAACCCACGACCAAGAAACGGCTGCACCCCAAGCGTGTCGAAGAACGACGTGGAGACGATCTGTCCGCGCAGCCGCTCCGGCTGCTCCCGCCCCGTCAGATTGAAATTGCTGGCGACGTGCGCCGCGATGTTTGAGAAGACCTGATTGTGATCCTGCCAATCCAGGAACTCGGGCGCCGAGATGGACGCGTTGTCGTATTGGGGCTGCCGGTCCCAAAGCACCACCACGCGCTCCGGGTCCGCGAAAGGCAGAGCCTTCAAGAGAATCGCGTTGACGCAACTGAACAGGGCGGTGTTTGCGCCAATACCCAGGGCGAGCGCCAGAACGGCGACGGCCACGAAACCGGGGCTGCGCCCAAAGGTCCGGAAAGCAAAGCGTAGATCGTTCCACATGGTTGTTCTTTTGGGAGAAGGGGAGTTCTCCAGTTAAAATACGCGACAGGACCGATTTAGTTCCTAGAAGCGCGAAATTTTGAAACGAACTTCGACGACTGGGGTACGTTGTATCAATATGCTCCCCCCACATCGTGTCATCCGTGCCGCGGTTCTTGCCTTAGCCGGAATCGCATTCGGCCAATCTTCGCCATCGCTTACCGGGGATTGGGTGAGCGCCTTCGCGAAATTCGACGCGAAGGGCTATGAACGAGTCAATCTGGCCCAAAGCGGCGACCGTCTGACCGGCGAAAGTGACGGCATGAAGCTCACCGGGTCCATCAAGAACGGAAAAATCGAGCTCGAAGGCAAAGGCGACAAGGACCACAAGCTCAAGGCTTCGGGCGTGTTCGAGGGAGGAGAATTCCGCGGAACTGCGGTGCTGGACGGCGACGATCTGACCTGGCGGATGTATCCCGAGAAGAAGTCGCCCGGGGTCAAGACCCATACGTTCGAACCCACGGCATTCCACCGGCAGTTCACGAACGCCATTCCTCCGGTGCTCCACGTGTTCCCCGGCGATTCGATATCCACCTGGACCGTTGACGCGGGCGGCAACGACGCGCAGATGAAGAAACGGTCGAACGGCGGTAATCCGGAAACGGGACCCTTTTATGTTGAGGGCGCCCTTCCGGGCGATGTCCTGGCGATCAAGCTGAACCGCGTCCGCCTGAACCGCGATCTGGCCTTCAGCGGTACGCGCGTCGTTCCAACTGCTCTACACCCCGGCTACTTCGCCGGCCTTCAACGCGACAGCGAAAAAGTGAAGGGGTTCAATGGGAAGTGGATCCTCGACCGCGAGAAGATGACTGGACGCCTCGAAAAGCCCGGCGACCGGCTGAAAGAGTATACGGTTCCGCTGCGTCCGATGATGGGTTGCATCGGTGTCGCTCCGCCGGCAGGCATGGCGTGGAGGACCGGCTACCTGGGCGTCTTCGGCGGCAACATGGACTACAACGAGGTCCGCGAAGGCGTCACCGTCTATCTGCCCGTCTTTGAACCAGGCGCTCTGTTGTTCATCGGCGACGGCCACGCGGCGCAGGGCGATGGCGAACTCACTGGCGACGCGCTCGAGACGTCCATGGATGTCACGTTCACGGTCGACGTGATTCGCGGCAAGGGGCAGTCCGGTCCGCGGATGGAGAGCGCCGATTACCTGATGGCCAGCGGGATTGCGGGTTCGCTCCACGAGGCGCTGCAGATGGCGACGACAGAATTGTCGCGGTGGCTCGCGCGCGATTACGATCTGAACTACGCCGAAATCGGCTTGCTGTTCGGCTCCGCCATGCGGTACGACATCGCCGAAGTGGTCGACCCGTTCGTGCACGTGGTGGCGAAGATTCCGAAGAAGGCGCTTGCGTCCATTCCGCCCGCGAAGGGCAAATGAGCGCTATTTTTCGGTCGCGCTCATCAAAATGCGGTAGACGGCTCCGGATACGAGGAAGCCGACGAACCACGCGTAGTCGTACAGCCAGCGAAGCGGCGGAACCACGAGCCCGACCAACGCGATCCCGACACCAGCGGCAAGCGCCGCGAGCGCACGGTAATTGACGCCGTTGGTGTACTCGTAGATTCCGCCCCGGCGGTAGAGGTCATCGAGATTCAGTTTGCTCTTGCGGACCAGATAGTAGTCCGCGATCATGATGCCCGCGATCGGACCAAGCAGCGCGGAGTAACCAACGAGCCAGCCGAAGATGTACGCGCTGAAGTCCGAAAGCAGTTTCCAGGGCATCATCAGGACGCCAAGTACACCAGTGATGAGGCCGCCGGTCCGGAACGAAATTCGCGATGGGCTGAGATTCGAAAAGTCGTTCGATGGAGAGACCACGTTTGCCGCGACGTTGGTATTGAGAGTCGCAATCAGGATCGCGATGAGCGCGACCCCTGCCAGCACCGGCTGATTGAAGCGGCCGATTAACATCACCGGATCCCAAATCGGTTCGCCGAACAAGACCACCGACGCCGACGTCGCGGCCACACCGATAAACGAATACAGCGTCATCGCTGCCGGCAGGCCCAGCGCCTGCCCGACGGCCTGCGCCTTCTGCGACTTCGCGTAGCGCGTGAAGTCTGGTATGTTCAGCGCCACCGTCGCCCAAAATCCGACCATGCCGGTGAGCGACGGAATGAAGAAATGCATGAACTCGGCCGTCGTTTGGAATTTGCTCGGCGTGTGCAGTACAGGACCGAATCCGCCGGCCTTCGACGTGATCCAGAACAAGAGCAGCAGTCCGACCGCGAGCATGAACGGCGCGCCGATTCCTTCAAGCACCTTGATGGTCTCGATGCCGCGCCAGACGACCAGCATGTTCAACGCCCAGAAGGCGAAAAAGCAGATCCAGATGCCGTCCGGATGCGCCTTCGCGCCGGGCCATACGATTTGCAGCATGGAGTAGACGGCCTGTCCGCCGATCCAACACTGGATGCCGAACCAGCCACATGCGACGATCGCACGCAGCACGGCGGGTACATTCGCGCCGCGCACGCCGAACGACGCGCGGACGTAGACCGGAAACGGAATGCCATATTTCGTGCCCGCGTGCGCATTGAGGATCATCGGCGCAAGCACGATCAAGTTGCCGAGCAGGATGGTTCCAATCGCCTGCGACCAACTCATGCCGCCGGCAATCAGGCCCGACGCGAGCATATAGGTCGGAATGCATACGCTCATCGCGACCCAGAGCGATGCGTAGTTGTAGGTGCCCCAGGTCCGGCGTTCGAGCGGGATCGGGGCGAGGTCTTCGTTGTACAGGCTGGGGTCGTGCGGCACTACTGCCATGCGCCACCGCGGGCCGCGCGCCGCAGATACGAGCCGCGTCCGGGCTTTCCGTGGAACGCGCCGCCGTCGACGACTTTCTCGCCGCGCGAGAACACGGTCCGCACGTTGCCCTTCACGTCCCAGCCTTCGAACATCGAGTAGTCGACACGCATGTGATGCGTGTGTTTGCTGATGCGGTGTTCGGCTTCCGGGTCCCAGATGACGACATCCGCGTCGCTGCCTTCAGCGAGGACGCCCTTACGCGGGTAGAGTCCGAAGATGCGGGCGGGCGTGGTCGAGACCAACTCCACGAAGCGGTTCAGAGAAATGCGCCCGGCATTTACGCCGTGGTGATGGATGAGTTGCAAGCGGTTCTCGACTCCCGGGCCGCCATTCGGAATCTTGGTGAAGTCGTCTTTCCCGAGCGCCTTTTGATCTTCAAAACAGAACGGGCAATGGTCCGTGGAGACGACTTGCAGATGATCCTGCTTCAGGCCGTCCCACAATTTTGGAAGGTGGTGCTTCGGGCGTAGCGGCGGCGTGAAGACATACTTTGCGCCCTCAAAGTTGGGCCGCTCCAGTTCCTCGACGGACAGCAACAAATATTGTGGACAGGTTTCCGCAAACGCCGGAAGCCCGCGATCCCGCGCCTCGCGGACCTTGTTGAGCGCGTCTTCGGACGACAGATGGACGATGTATACCGGCGCGCCCGCCATCTCGGAGAGCGCGATTGCGCGGTTCACCGCTTCGGCTTCCGCCGTCACCGGACGCGTGAGCGCGTGATAGATCGGCGCCTTTTTGCCTTCCGCCAGCGCCTTTTGAACGATGACGTCGATGACGCCGCCGTTCTCGGCGTGCATGCAGATCAACGCTCCGTTCTTCGCCGTCTGCCGCATCGACTTGAAGATGGTCGCGTCGTCGACCATCAGGACGCCGGGGTACGCCATAAACAGCTTGAAGCTCGCGACGCCTTCGCGCACCATATCGTCCATGTCTTCGAGGCCCGCTTCGCCGAGGTCGGTGACGATCATGTGCAGGCCGTAGTCGATGGTGGCTTTGCCTTCGGCCTTCTTCCACCAGGTGTCGAGCGCGTCGCGCATCCGCGTGCCCCTGGCCTGGATCGCGAAGTCAATGATGGTCGTCGTACCGCCGAACGCCGCCGCGCGCGTACCGGTCTCAAAATCATCACTCGACGTCGTTCCGCCGAACGGCATATCCATGTGCGTGTGCGCGTCAATCCCGCCGGGAAACAGCAGCATTCCAGTCGCGTCGATGATCTGGTCGCCGGCGCTGTCCGGAATCGACGGTGCGATCTGCCGGATCTTCTCGCCCTCGATGAGCAGGTCGCTCTTCTCCGTCATCGAGGCGTTCACGATGGTCGCGTTCTTAATAAGGGTCTTCACACCACTAACCTCCCGGTGACGCCGCCGACCGCTGCTCCCACGACTGCTTTCCAAGTCCGGTCTGGACCTGCTCCATCGTGATGCATCCGTCAACGGGACAAACCAGCCAGCACAAATTGCAGCCGACGCATTCGTCCTCGTCGACGCGCGGAATCCGCGCGAGCGGCGTCTTCGTAGGATTCAGCGCTAATTGCGCCGCCTTGGTGACGGGCGTGGACACGATGGACATCCGGCTTCGTTGCTCGATCTCAGCGGGGATCTGATGATGATCGCCTGACACCCGGTCGAGATGAATGCACTGATGCGCGCCATCCCAGCACGCGATATAGCAAAGGTCACAGCCAATGCACTTGTCCTCGTGAATGCGCGCCACGATCTTGTAATTCAGATCCAGGTGCTTCCATTCCGTAACGCGCGAAATGCTCTTTCCCCGGAAGTCGTCGATCGTGGCGAAACCCTTTGAGTCCATCCAATTTGAAAGGCCGTCGATCATGTCCTCGATGATGCGGAAGCCGTAGTGCATGGCCGCTGTGCATACCTGCACAGTACCCGAGCCCAGCAGGATGAATTCGGCGGCGTCCTGCCACCCGCCGATGCCGCCGATTCCAGAGAGGGGAAGCCGCACATCCGGGTCCGAGGCGATCTGCTGAATCATGTGGAGCGCGATCGGCTTTACCGCCGGACCGCAATAACCGCCGTGACTCGACATCCCGCCGACATCAGGCCGTGGCGTGAATGTATCGAGATCGACGCCGGTTATCGAATTGATCGTGTTGATCGCCGATAGGCCGTCCGCCCCGCCTTTTCGTGCTGCCCGCGCGGCCACGCGGATGTCCGAAATGTTGGGCGTCAACTTCACGAGCACCGGAGTGCGCGCGACCTCTTTCACCCATTCCGTGATCATCGTCGCGTACTCGGGAACCTGGCCGACAGCGCTTCCCATCCCGCGTTCGGACATGCCATGCGGGCAGCCAAAGTTGAGCTCGAGTCCGTCGGCGCCCGCGTCCTCGACCTGCTTCACGATGGTGTGCCAAGCTTCGCGCTTCGATTCGACCATCAGCGAAGCGACCACCGCGTGGCGCGGGTAGCGCTTCTTGACCTCGGTGATCTCGCGGAGATTCACGTCGAGCGGGCGGTCCGTGATGAGTTCGATGTTGTTGAGACCCATCATGCGGTGCCCGGCCCAATCGACAGAGGAGTAGCGCGAACTGACATTGACGATTGGGTCGCCGATCGTTTTCCAGACCGCGCCGCCCCACCCGGCGTCGAACGCGCGCATCACCTGTTCGCCGCAATTGGCCGGTGGGCCGGATGCGAGCCAAAACGGATTGGGACATCGGATGCCGATGAAGTTTGTCGTCAGGTCAGCCATGTTGTCCGAGCCATTCCGCGATTCCGCGACCGGCGCGCTTGCCGTCGGCGACCGCGTCGACCACTTCGCCGCCGCCGTTCACGCAATCGCCTGCGGCAAAGTATTTCCGATTCGCCGTTTGCCCTGTCGCTCGATTGGCTCGCACGCATCCGGCGGAGAATTCGATGCCGCGCCCTTCGAGCAGGCGAAACAATTTGGTCTGGCCGAGCGCAACAACGACGGTATCGCACGCGATGGTGAATTCCGATCCGGCAATCGGTTCCGGATGCCTCCGGCCGGACGCGTCGGGCTGGCCTGGGGTTGTCCGAAGGCACTGTAGACTCGCGGCGCGCCCGTCCTTCCCGGCAACGATGGCGGTGGGAAGCGCCTGCCAGACGAACCGAATGCCCTGCTGCTTCGCGTGTTCGTACTCGAATGCAAAGGCGGGCATCGCGTTCTCATCCCGCCGATACGCGATCGTCACTTGCTCCGCACCCAGCAAGCGGGACGCGACCGCCGCGTCGATGGCTGTGTTGCCTCCGCCGACCACGACGACGCGATTGCCGATTTTCGGCGTTCCGGTTTTGTACTCCGCGATGAATCGGACGGCATCCACGACGCCGTCGAGATCCTCGCCCGGAATGCCGATACTCTCCGTCGGACCAAGGCCGATGCCTACGAAAATCGCGTCGTAGCCCGACTCCAGCGCTTCGAGCGTGATATCCGCGCCGACCGAGACGCCGTTCCGAAACGCGACGCCGAGCGATCGAACCAATGCGACTTCGCGCAACGAATCCGGCGGCCTCAACTTGTACTCCGCCACGCCATAAGTATTCAAGCCCCCAGCCATCGGCCGTGCCTCGAACACGGTCGCCGCAATCCCTTGCATCCGTAATTCGGCGGCGCACGCCAGCGATGCGGGACCCGCACCGATACACGCGACGCTCTTCGCGGAGGCGCCCGGAGGAACCGCCAAGTCCGCTCCGGCTGAATAGAACGCATCCATCGCCCTGCGCTGCAGCCGTCCGATCTCAATCGGCCGCTTGTTGTACCGGTGCATGACGCATGCGCCTTCGCACAAGACGTCCACCGGACAGACGCGCGAACAACTCAGCCCCAGAATATTGGCGTCAAGTATCGTCAGCGCGGATCCGCGCAGGTTTCCGCTGGCGATCTTTTTGATAAAGCGCGGGACGTCGATGTGTGTCGGGCATGCCGCGGTACATGGTGCGTCGAAACAATTCAGGCAGCGATTGGCTTCGATGGCCGCAGCCTGGGGTTCGAACGCGGGATGAATCTCCGCGAACGCGCCCGCGAATTCTTCCGGCGTCATCCGGCCGCCACCCGTCGCGTCTTTCGAGCCGTACGTCGCATGGAGCTGCAAGAAAAAGAACCCGCGCCGCCGACTGGCTTACCGGGTCTGATTGCAAACAATGATACGCGAGGCTGTCCGCCTCGGACAACAAGGGCATTCGGGCTACGCGAATCGAGAGGCATAATAGGGGGTAGGGGTATCTGCTATACTCTGGTTGGAAGGAATTACTCTATGAATCAGCCAGTCACTCTTCAGATCGACGGAATGCACTGCGGCGCATGCGTTCGCCGCGTCACTGCCGCGCTCTCTCAAGTGCCGGGTATTCAGGTCGATGACGTCTCGGTGGGCTCCGCTCGCATCGAATTCACTACCGCCGAAGCGAGTCCGCAGGCCGCCGCCGATGCCGTCACCAAGATCGGATTCGCAGCCCGCGTCACTGAGGGGGGCTGAAATGCCTCCCTCCATCGAAGCTGCGCCGGAGCGCGTCACATTCCCAGTCGAGGGAATGACGTGCGCGGCGTGTCAATCGTTTGTGCAGCGGACGCTCGAGCAGCAGCCCGGAGTCGATTCCGCGAACGTCAATTTGTTGCTCAATAACGCAACCGTCGTCTTCCATCCGGAAGTGATCACCACGGACTCGCTAGTCCAAGCGGTCAACGCGACCGGCTATGAGGCACACATGCCCCAGTCCGGGCAATCGTCTGTGGCCGCGCAGGAGCAGCACCAGCACGACGCTGCCGAGGAGTATTCCGCCCTTCGCATCAAGGCCGCCTTTACGCTCGCGGCCGGCGCGATCGCCATGCTCGTTTCGATGCCGCTAATGCGCGGCGCCGGACATGCGGATGCGCTCGCGGATCCCCTTCTGCGCTGGCAGATGCGCGTCCTCGATCCATTGTTCGAGGCGCTCATGCCATGGCTGTATCGAATTCCGACGGTCGCGCTCAGCTATGGATTGCTCGCGCTCACAGTGACGGTCATGCTTTGGACCGGACGCGTGTTCTACATCAAGGCGTGGTCGGCGCTGAAGCACAAGACCGCCGACATGAACACGCTGATCGCCCTCGGAACCGGATCCGCATTTGTGTTCTCGGCCGCCGCGACACTCGCGCCGGCGTGGTTTCGCGCCCACGGACTGCAACCCGACGTCTACTACGAGGCCGTGATTCTGATCATTGCGCTGATCCTGATCGGCAATGCGCTGGAGGCGCGGGCTAAACAGCAGACCGCCAGCGCGCTCGCGGCGCTGACCCGCTACCAGCCTCCGTCGGCGCGGGTCGAACGCAATGGCGTGGAGGGAGACATTCCGATCGAGGAGCTTCGGCTCTCGGACACCGTAATCGTGCGGCCCGGCGAGCGCGTACCGGCTGACGGTATCGTTTCGGTAGGCGGTAGCAGCGTCGACGAGTCTATGTTGACCGGCGAGAGCCTTCCCGTCGCAAAGAAGCCCGGCGACCGCGTCATCGGCGGAACCATGAACGGTACGGGCGCGTTCCGGTTCCGTGTAGCGGCGCTTCCCGCGGAAAGCGTTCTTGCAGGAATCGTTCGGCTATTGCGTGAAGCGCAGTCTACACGCGCGCCGATCCAGAATCTGGCCGACCGCATCAGCGCCATCTTCGTTCCGGTGGTGGTTTCGATCGCCGCGCTCACCGCGATCGTCTGGTACTTCGCGTCTCCGCAGGGCGGCGGGGGCCAATCCATTGCCGCGGCTGTCTCGGTGCTCATCATTGCCTGTCCGTGCGCTATGGGTCTCGCGGTGCCCGCGGCGGTGATGGTCGCAACAGGCCGGGGAGCCTCCGCTGGAATTCTCATCAAAGGCGGCGAAGCGCTGCAACGTCTTGAATCGGTCGACACTGTGGTGTTCGATAAGACCGGTACGCTGACCGTTGGCAAGCCCACCGTCGAAATAATTGAAACTGCATCGGGCTTCGACGCGAACGAAATGCTCCGACTGGCCGCCTCGATCGAGCAATCGAGCGAGCATCCGCTGGCCGCTGCTGTCGTCGAAGCCGCCGCGAACCGGAAGCTCGTCCTGGCCGCTCCGGAGGATTTCGAATCTCATCCGGGCCAAGGCGTTGCCGGGAAGATCGAAGGGCGAACCGTCGCGGTGGGCAATGCGCCGTTCCTCGCCGGTTTAGGGGCGACGATCCCCGACCTTGCCGGTGCGGCGAACCTGTTCGTCGCCATCGACGGCTATTACGCCGCTGCGATCACGGTCGCCGACGCGATGAAGCCGACCTCCGTGGCCGCGGTTCGCTCGCTTCGGAGCCGCAATCTCCATGTCGTTCTGCTGAGCGGCGATAACGAATCGGCCGCGCGCCGAGTGGCCGCGGAGGCGGGCATCGATGAAGTGGTCGCGGGCGTCCTGCCGGCTGGTAAGGTCGACGTCATCCGGAAATTACAGAGTGAAGGCCGGGTAGTCCTGATGGCCGGCGACGGCGTGAACGACGCGCCGGCGATTGCGCAAGCCGATATAGGAGTCTCGATGGCGTCCGGGTCCGACGTCACGCTCGAGGCGGGCGACCTTACTCTCATGCGGAACGATCTTCGCGGAATTGCGCAGGCGATCACTCTTTCGCGCGGCGCAATGCGTGTGATCCGGCAGAATCTGTTCTGGGCATTTGCGTATAACGCGGTGAGCATCCCGATTGCGGCGGGCGTTCTGTACCCCGCTTTCGGACTGCTCCTCAGTCCGGTGCTGGCTAGCGCCGCAATGGCGATGAGCTCGGTCAGCGTGGTAGCAAACAGCTTGCGGCTCGGGCGTTGGAATCTGGAGGGGAAATGAAAAAGGCAGCGGCGCGCAAAGCGGTAGGGGTTGAACCCGCGCTCAAGAAATCAAATCTTGCGCGCCTGCGGCGCATTGAAGGGCAAGTCCGCGGGATCCATCGAATGGTCGAGGAGGACCGCTATTGTCCCGACATCATCGAGCAGGTGGCATCCGTCCAGCAGGCCCTTCGAGGAGTCGCTCGCTCGCTGATGCGCAACCACCTCCAGCACTGCGCCACCCATGCGATGGTCCATGGCACTCCACAGGAGGCAGGCGCTATGTACGACGAACTCCTGGAGTTGATCTACAAGCACCTGCGGTAAACGCGCGGGCCTCCCTCGTTTGCTAACGTTTGTCGACTTGTAGATTATTGGTCACTTTGAAGGCGCCGGAGACACTATTTGCCCGCATCCCGGCGAAGTTCTTGTCCGCTTCGTTCCCCACTACGCCTTCGAGTGTGATGTTGCCGTTCTTGACGATAATCCGAATGGACTTGACCGCGCCGAGATTATAGCGCTGCAGCGGCGCGTATCCGTAGATTGCGTTGAAGGCTCGCAGCCGGATGCGATCGTCGCTCGGCGAGAGCGGAAGAACCTCGATCTGGTTCTCGACGCTCGAGACGCCTTCAATCTTCTTGACAACGCTTTCGGCGTCGGTCTTGAGAGTTGGTCTGGTAACTTGCCCGAACAACATGAC
>JBDTTK010000033.1:0-13377 GCA_039930685.1 Bryobacteraceae bacterium
CAATCTACTGCCCGCGACGTATACGACGTCAATCTGCTCCCGGATAAGAGTCACTTCGCGCAGCCGAGCCTCGGACTCGACAATGATCAATGCGGAATCGAGAACCGCGGCAATCGAGATGATGTCGGGTTCTGGCGGATCGCCTCCCGCCTCTAATTCGGACAGGACCAAAAGGTCCGCCGCGATGCTATTCAGGCGAATCGCGTTCGTGCGAATAATCTCCACGAATCGCCGTTTGTTTGCGTTGTCGTCAAGGCCGCCATCCAACAGCGTCTCGGCGTAACCGATGATTCCCGCAAGCGGCGTCCGTAGTTCGTGAGATACATTGGCGACGAAGTCCTTTCGAACCTGTTCCAGCCGTTCAAGGTCCGTGGTGTCGTGAAAAATCGCGATCGCGCCGCGGCCCGCCGGAGTCGCAAGAGGGGTCGACTGGACTTCAAAGATTCGCGGCGTTTCTACCGAAAGTTTGAGGCGCAGCTTTCGCGCGGCGCCGGTTTGGAGTACGGAAAGCAGCAATTCACGCAGCTCGGGATCACGGACCAACTCGAGTAGTGCGAGGCCTTCGAACGTGTTTCCGCGGAATCCCGCCGCCTTCAGGAACGCTTCGTTGCAGAACGTCACCCGAAGGTCCGGATCCACGGCCAGGACGCCTTCCGCCATTCCCGACAGGATCGCTTCGCGGCGGGCGGATTCGAAGCTCAGCCGGTCCAGCAGGCGGCGAAGCTCAATGGCTACGCCGGCCAAAGAACGCTCGAGCGACGCCAGGTCGTCGCCCCGGTTCCCCGGCAGACGGTCCGTCTGGGAGCGTCCAAGGATTCCTGCTGCGAGTTGTTGAAGCCTGCTCACCCGGCGGCTCAGGGAACGCGAAATGAAGAATGCGATCGCCAGGGACAGCAGCGCGGCTGCGAGTGCAATCGCAAAGACCGCCTGCCGAAGTGCCGTCGCGTGCGATTCCTCGATCGGCGCGGTCAGCTTGAGAATGACTGTTCCATCGTGCGATTGAGCGGGTACGGCCACGTGGACTAAGGCCGCGGGCTGAGCCGAATAATCGACGTCGATGCCTGTCCTCTTTTGCAGCGCACCGACGATCTCCGGCCTTCGGGCCTGGTTCTCCGTGGAGGCATCGTCATGCGCCGAATCCGCAAGGAGAGCGCCGGCAGTGTCGATCAGGTTGACTCGGGACTGGCTGCGCGCGGCCGCGGCCGCGACCCACCGCTGGCGGTCCGAATCCGGAATGCCCGCAAGGTCTTCGGACAGCCACTTCGCGTCCCTCACCAAGCGTTGCGTCACGACCGCGACCTCGCGCTCGCGGACGTACTGACGGACTTCCGTGTCGAGGAGAAGGAGCGTGATGGTAACGATCGCAAACGCGATCAGGATCAGTCGGCGAAACAGTGAGCCGGTCATGCGTGGAGCGTCCGCAACCGCTTCCTAGCCTAACGGAATAGAAGGCGAGGCGACCGCACCGATGGCCACTTGCCTCTGCGGAATAGCAGCTTGCTACTTGGTGACCAGCTCTTCGCGCGCACCCATCTCACGCAGGCACCGGTCGATCCATTGCTTGGTTACCTTTTCCTGCACGCCGTTTTGCGAGAGCCGCGTCCGCAGGTTGCCCCAGTCCACCTGATCCAGATTCTGGTCCTGATTGAAGCAGGAGAACACCACAGTTTCCTCGCCGGTTACCGGATCGCGATGAAGTTGCAGGCACTGCGCGCAAATCTCCTTCATCATGCACTGCATCGGTGAGTTGATACTGCCGATCGCTTTGTGCTCCGGCTTCAGAAGCGGAGCAAGCACCGTGTGGCGTGCCCGGGCGACTGCGCCCATCATCGCGTCCGAGCCGATGACTACGAGCCGGTCGACCGCGTGGAGCGAGAGGAGCGTTTCGTCAAGATCGCCGCGCCCGTACGCGAGGATGGCTTCGACGATGTTTCCCACGAAAGCCTTGTCCTGCACGCGGCCCGGCGTAAATCCGGGTGCTTCGTCGCAGCACCAAATGACCACATCGGCGGCCTTTTCGATCTCCTCGACCTTGTAGCGGTCGATGATCTTCTTGTAGCCGGCGAAGTAGATGGTCTGCGATCCGCTGGCGCGAAGCTGTTGGCCGATCGAGAACAGCACGGCGTTACCGAGTCCGCCGCCGATCAGGAGAACAGTCTCCTTGCCCGGCGTTTCCGTCGGCGTGCCCGTCGGACCCATCAAAATCACAGGCTCGCCGGGCTTGAGAAGCGTACAGAGGTCGGATGATCCGCCCATCTCAAGAACGATGGTCGACAGCAAACCCTCTTCCCGATCGACGGACGCGCCGGTGAGCGCGAGACCCTCCATCGCGAGCGTCGTTCCATTCACCGTGGATGCGAGCGTTTCGTAGTTCTGCAAGCGGTAGAACTGCCCGGGCTCGAACGCGCGCGCCGCCATCGGAGCTTTTACGACCACTTCGATGATATTTGGAGTCAGGCGCTCTACCTTGTGGACCACAGCGCGCAGTTCCCCGTTGAGCTCCGACATGAGCGTTTCCGGCGGCGGCGCGGACGGCAGGCGCTTCGCGAGCATGCGCGAGACAACCGGATAGCCTTGCTTGGCGCTCGCCATGGCCTTGACGACGTTACCCGCAAACGATGGATGCAGATCCCCAAAGAAGCTGAGTGCGCGTCCATCCGGCCGAACGGACATCAGTACACGCACTTCCGATGGTTTAGCAATCTTTTCGGGCTTGACCGGGTTCCCCTCGTCATCCACCGCCTGGAACCACTTGCCGTCGAGTAAGACGTTGCTTGGGTCTTCGCGTCCCAGCACGGTATTTGGCTGTGTTCCGGCGGCAACCAGAATGGCTTTCGCCGGCATACGGACCGGCTCGCCGGTCTGCGAGATCTTGCCTGTCTCGGCGTCGAACTGATGACGGCTTACCAGTAGTGCCGCAACATGGCCGTACGCGTCGGTCTCCACCTCATCGGGCGTCAACAACTCACCGAAGCCGATGCCTTCCTGCAACGCCAGCGCCACTTCCTCATGATTCAGCGTGTAGCTTGGCGAATCGATCAGGCGGCGCCGGTACGCGATCGTGACCCCGCCCCAGGAATTCAAGAGATTCATCAGCCGCGGCTCGCGGCCTTCCCGCGCGGCCAAGGCACGCTCCGCCCGGATGGCATAGGCGTGCACAATAAACTCTTCCGCAGTCTCCGTCTCTTCCGCGCTCCATTGCGCCCGCACCGCCTGCACACCTTTTTCCGCGACCAGCGATTCATAGCGCTTGAGAAACTTCTCGACCTGCACGACGTAATAGGCCAGCGATTCCGTGGCCGTGTCGATCGCAGTCAAGCCGCCGCCGATCACCACGATCGGCATGCGGACTTGTAAGTTCGCCACCGAATTGGACTTCGCGGCGCCAGTCAACTGCAGCGCCATCAGAAAATCGGATGCTTGACGCACGCCGCGCGCCAGACCGTTCTTCATCGGGATGACGGTCGGCCTTCCCGCGCCGGCGCACAGCGCGACGTGATCGAAGCCTCGGGCAAAAGAGCCATCGATGGTGAGGGTGCCGCCAAAGCGCACACCTCCAAACATATGGAATTGCTGCCGGCGTTCGAGCAAGAGCCGGATGATCTTCAGGAAGTTCTTGTTCCATCGAACCGTGATTCCGTACTCGGCGACGCCGCCGAATCCGGCCATGACACGGTCGTTGAGAGATTCGTACAGTTCGTTGATATCGCGGATCGCCCGAAATGGAGTCCGTTCGCCACTGGGTTTGACGCCGGAAATGGTTTCCGGCAGCGGCTCAATCTTGAGGCCGTCCACCGCGGCCACCGTGTGCCCATCGTTCATCAGATGGTGCGAGAGTGTAAAGCCGGCCGGCCCGACACCGACCACGAGGACCTTGTAACCCGAATTCGGGCGCGGAAACGGACGTGTCAGATGCAGCGGATTCCAACGCGTCAGCAGGCTGTAAATCTCGAAGCCCCACGGCAGGTCCAGGACATCTTTGAGGGTCCGCGTCTCCACCTGCGGAATGTCCACCGGTTCCTGCTTCTGGAAAATGCACGACTTCATGCAGTCGTTGCAAATGCGATGCCCCGTCCCGGCAGCCATCGGATTGTCGATCGTAACGATGGCGAGCGCGCCGATCGCGTTCCCCTGCTGCTTCACCACGTTCATCTCGGAGATCTTCTCGTCGAGCGGGCAGCCCGCCAGCGGAACGCCGAACACGCTGGCCTTGAACTTGCCGTCCTTCTCCTTAAGACCCGTCGAGCAACTGTCCTTGCCCTGGTTGTGGCACTTGATGCAGTAGTGCGCGTGGTCGAGCGCGTGCGTCAAATCCATGCCCGCATCCGTAAGGTGGAAGCCCTCGCGCAGCCGGAGTTTTTCTTCCGGCAGTAAGATGCGGTCCACGTCCCCCATCGGATGAATTTCGATCTGGATGAGATGTTGCGGGTCGACCTTGTGCGGAACCTTAAAGAGCACTCCGTGGTGATGCTTCGCCATGCCCGCCGGCGATAACGCGGCCCACGCCGCATATTGGGCGGCGAGAGCCAGATGCGTGGCGTGTTCCTGCTCTGCGTCCATCCACTGCGCGACATGATCGACGAAGCATTGCTCCGTCAGCGGACCGCCAAACAGAGATTCGAGTTGCGCTCCGATGGCAGGCCCGTTGATGAATGTCGCCTGTTCTTTCGTAACCCCGCTGATTGCCTTCTTCTGGACGAACTTGCGTTTCACCGCATACAGTGGAGCCAGAACATCGTGTCGCGCCTGCAGCGCCTTCAGTTCGCGCTCGATCGCGAAGAGGCCGCCAATGAAGTCCTCGACATGGGGCGCGATCGCGATAATCAGTTCCGACTGCTGCTTCTTGGTCAGCGAATCCGGATTCAGCCGGGCGGCGGCCAGGCGATCGGCAAGACTGGAATCCGACGCGACCAGTTGTTCACAGAAAGAGGCGTCGAGCCGCACCAGTCCTTCGCGCTGGTAAAGATCTTCAAACTTAAACCCGAAACGAAGATTTAGGGAGTCGGACGAATTAGGCATTGGTACCGTTCAAACAGGACGTACTTCGGAGCGCTGTGACAATCGCCGGGCCTCGTTCGCAGGAATCGCTGAGGAAGGAGGACGGCACGTACAGAACCGGTTCGCCGGAGACCTTCAGTATACCAGCCGGTTTCTGGGATCGATACCACGCGCACGGACCCAAACTACGTAACTTTCTGCGCGACGGAAGGTACCCCTAACCGGACACGTCCGTCGAAGGCACACTTCTTATGAATGCACTGTGGCAGGATTTCCGATTTGCACTTCGATCCCTGGCAACGGCCCCTGTATTTACCGCGGTCGCGCTACTCTCGCTGGCTTTGGGAATTGGCGCCAACACAGCGATCTTCAGCCTGATCGACCAGTTGCTGCTGCGGTCGCTGCCAGTGAGGGACCCGCAACAACTGGTTCAGATCTATGCCCGTGGATCGTTCTACGGTAGCAATTGGGGATCGAACACCATGTCGTACCCCATGTACCGGGATTTTCGCGATCATGCGACTGTCTTCGACGGGCTCCTGATGCGGCGGCAACAGACCGTCAGCGTCGGACATGCGGGTCAGGTGGAACGCGCCAGAGCGGAGATCGTATCCGGCAATTATTTCCAGACGCTCGGGGTAAACGCCGCATACGGCCGGACGCTTCTCCCCGAAGACGACGACAAACCGGGTGCGCACCCGGTCGCCGTGTTGGCCTACGACTACTGGAAGGCGCGTTTCGGCGGACAACCCGACATCATCGGCCGGTCTGTCGTGATCAACGACCTGCCGTTTACCGTTATCGGCGTGATTGCGAACGGGTTCTCAGGAATGGAGGTCGGTACCGCCGCGCAAGTGTTCGCGCCGATCGCCATGCAGGACCGGATGCTGCCTGGAAGGAACCTACTAGAAGACCGGCGCACCCGTTGGGCGAATGTATTTGGCCGCCTCAAACCCGGGATTTCCGTGGTCCAGGCGCAAGCCGCGGTCCAACCCCTGTTCAACCAGATCCTGGAAGCCGAGGTGAAGGAGAAAGCCTTCGCTAAGGCGAGCAAAGAGGATATGGATGCCTTCCTCCGCTCCAGAATGAACGTTACGCCGGGCGGAACCGGGACCTCTTCCCTCCGCAGCGACTTCGGACCCGCCCTCTGGGTCCTGCTGGCACTGGTCGGCGTCGTGCTGCTGATCGCCTGCGCCAACGTCGCCAACCTGCAACTGGCGCGCGCCTCCGCCAGGCAGAAGGAAGTCGCCGTCCGATTGGCGATCGGCGCGAGCCGGTGGCAGATCATGCGTCAGTTACTGGTCGAAAGCGGCGTCCTTGCCTTCGCCGCCGGACTGCTGGGGCTTTTGCTGGGTCAGGTCAGTACGAGCTTGCTGCTTGGGTTGTTCCGGACCGACGAATCCCACATGACGATCACGTCCGAGCTCGATGCCCGCGTTCTCCTCTTTACGTTCGGCATCTCCATCCTGGTGGGCGCTCTGTTCGGCCTCGTGCCCGCCGTGCAGGCGACGCACCCGAAGTTGGCAGAGACGCTCAAGGATCAGGCAGGCTCCGTGACTGGTGGTGCCCATTCCCGATTCCGGAAGGCGCTCGTGGCCGCACAGGTGACGCTCTCGCTGATGCTGCTGATCGGCGCGGGCCTGTTCGTGAATAGTCTCTACAACTTAAAGACGCTCGATCCCGGCTTCCGCAGTTCGCGTCTCCTCGTGTTCGGCGCGGACCCGCTACCTAACGGCTATTCCCCGGAACGCATGCGGGAGTTTTATCGGACCCTCCACGAACGGCTCAGCGCCTTGCCTGGCATCGAGGCCGTATCCAGCGCGAACATGGCGGTCGTCTCCGGTGACAACTGGGATTCCGGCCTCACCATAGAGGGCCAGGACCCGTCGCGGTCGAACGACGCCTGGGCCTTTCAGAATCACCTGACGCCGGGTTATTTCCGCACGCTCGGCGCAGAGATCAAAGCAGGGCGCGACTTCACGTGGGCCGACCGGATCGGTTCACCGGAAGTCGCGATGGTGAACGAAACCTTCGCGAAAGAGTACTTTCCCGGTCAGAACCCGATCGGCCGTCACGTTGGCATGGGCACCGATCCAGGCACGAAAACCGACATCGAAATTGTCGGCGTCGTTAGCGACTTCAAATACAAGGACATGAGCGAGAAAATCGGCCGGCAGATGTTCCGGCCACTCGCGCAAATGCCGTTCGGCCTGAATCAGTATTTCTATGTACGAACGAGCGGCGAGCCGAAGGCGCTGTTCGGCACGATCCGCAACGAAGTTCGGAAGCTGGACGCGAACCTCCCGATCTACGGGCTCCGCACGGTCGGCGAGCAGGTGGAACTCAATCTTGCAACGCAGCGCCTCGTCGCCAGTCTCTCCGCGTGCTTCGGCGCACTCGCCACGCTGCTCGCCGTCATCGGACTCTACGGCGTCATGGCCTACCTCGTCGGACGGCGCTCCCGCGAAATCGGCATCCGCATGGCGCTCGGCGCAAGCGAAGGCAACGTCGTCTGGATGATCCTGCGTGAGGTGTTGCTGCTGATCGGCATCGGCGTCGCCCTCGGACTCGCCGGTGCGCTCAGCCTGACGCGCTTCGTACAGGCTCAGCTATTTGGCGTTACCGCGAGCGATCCGCGCGTTTTGGCCGTCGCCGCCATCGGGCTTGCCGGAATTGCGCTGCTCGCAGGATATATTCCGGCTCGGCGCGCCGCCAACACGGACCCGCTGCGCGTCCTGCGTTACGAGTAGTCCCTATTCGACGTTGACCTTCGTGCCTTTGGGCTCGGCTTTCGACATCTCGGCGATGCGATTGTCAATGATCGCGCGGAGTCCCTTCAGGAACTCGATGCGCGACTTGTCGAAATGCTCGCGAACCGATGCCGACGGTCCGAGACTGCGCAGAAAATCGGAAAGTGACGGCCCGGCTCCGCCGCACACACAATTGCCCGCCTGGCGCTTCTGATCGGGATGAATCGTCTCTTGTTCGTTCATGGAATGCTCCTGGATCGCGGTTAGGCCTCCCGCAACTCCACCACCAGAATACGGTCTTCCATTCGCGCGCGCACCGGGGTCAGCGCAAGCATGGAAGTCGGCAGTCCGATATGCCTACGGATCGTACCGACCTCGACCACCAATTCATCACCCTTCTTGAACAGGCCCACCTCCGACTTGCCCGTAAACGGAATCGTCAGCCGGACTTCGTAGTGGTCGCCTGCCTTCGCAAATGTATACGGGCGCTCGGTTCGCGTCACCGCCGCCGGATCGGATCCATCGGCGTAGAGAACCTGCGAAAGCTCCCGCAGACGGTCGATGCCCAGCACTTCGTGACGGAACAACGGCACTCGGCGCAAAGGGATCGGCGCAAAATAGAGCTCGGTCTCGTGCAGAAACTGCTTCTGCGAGGCACGCCACTCGTCAAAATACGCGTCCGTCAACTCCGGCGGCAGAATGCGGTTCACGATAATCTCGTCGACCGTCAGGCCGTGCAGTGAGAAATAAACAAACGCGCGCTGTGTCTCGCGCACCACCATCTTCTCCGGGTTGGTGACGAGGCGCACGCTGGTCGTTTGTGGATCCTCCAGAAGCGTATCGATGCCCGCGACCCGCTCGAATAGGTCTTTAATGTTCAGGAAGTAGGAATCCGGTGGAAGCTCAACCGGCGCGACGCGATTGGCGATCGGCCGGACCGCCTTCAGAAATCCGCGCTGCCACGGGAACACGTGCTTCATGTACCAGTCGAGCGTGGTCGGCATCGAGACGAATCTCAGCGACTCCGCAGTCGGCGCACAGTCGAGGATCACCACGTCGTACGTCTGCTTGTTCCGGTATTCATTGACGTACATCATGGCGCTCAGCTCTTCCATGCCAGGAAAAATCGCCATTTCTTCCGCCTCGACCTCGTTGAGGCCTGACGTCTTCAATACCGTCGTGATGTAGGTCGAAATCTGCTTCCAGTACCTCTTGATCTCGGTCTGGATGTTCACTTCCTGGATGTAGAGGCGCTCGGCGATCAGCAGCGGATCGGACGTCTTTGCCTGGAACAGTCCGGCGCTCTGGTCGGACGCGCTTAGGTCAAAGGCGTCGGCGAGGGAGTGGGCCGGATCGACCGACATCACGAGGGTGCGGTAGCCGAGCTCGGCGAGCCGGATCCCCGTCGCGGCGGCGGTGCTCGTCTTTCCGACTCCGCCTTTGCCGCTGAACAACAGAATGCGCATATACCTCTTAAGATGCCCCCGATCAGGAGTCGGCGTTACGAAAGACGCGCGCCGCCGCGCTGATGGGATCCGCGGCCCCTTGCCGTACGGCGAGTTCAGCCTCTTGCAGCCGGGACGACACGCCCGGCCGCCGCCGGAACTCCGCCTCCAGCGTCTGCCGGATCAGGTCGTGCAGCCATTCCACTCGCTGACGCGCTCGCCGTTTCGCAAACTCGCCGGACGTCTGCATCACGCCTCGATGCGCGCGGACCAGGTCCCAGATCATGGGAACGCCTTCGCCTGAAAGCGCGGAGCAGGTGACTACCGGCGGTGTCCATCCATCGTCGGAGGCCGGAAAGAGATGCAGCGCATTCGCAAGTTCGCGGCGGGCGACTTCGGCCCGAGCGCGATTATCTCCGTCGGCTTTGTTCACCGCCACGAGGTCCACCAGCTCGAGAACTCCGCGCTTGATTCCCTGCAACTCGTCGCCCGCCCCCGCGAGCATCAGCAACAGAAAGAAATCTGTCATGCCGCGGACCGCGGTCTCCGATTGCCCCACGCCGACGGTTTCGACAAGAATGTTGCCAAACCCCGCCGCCTCGCAAATCAGAATCGCCTCGCGCGTGTGGCGCGTAACTCCGCCAAGTTGGCCGCGTGTCGGCGACGGCCGGATAAACGCGCGCTCGTCGGCTCCCAGTCGTTCCATGCGGGTCTTATCACCAAGAATGCTGCCGCCCGAAACCTGGCTGCTCGGATCCACACTGAGGACCGCCACCCGCTCTCCTCGGACCTCGATGAGATGCGTCCCTAGCGCTTCGATAAAGGTGCTCTTGCCCGCTCCAGGCACCCCGGTGATCCCAACTCGCACGCTGCGGCCACTAAAGGGAAGGCACCCTTCAATCACTTCCTGAGCGAGCAGCGCATCCGATGGATGCTCGCTCTCAACCAGCGTGATCGCGCGCGCCAGCACCGCGCGGTCACAGGCGGTGATGCCGTCCACATAATGTTGGGCCGAGCCGCGTTGCCTGGGCACGGTTATACCCCTACCGCGCTGAGCGTTTCCAGGATCCGCTGCGCCGCGATCGGAATCCTCGTACCCGGACCGAACACACCCGCGGCCCCAGCCTTCAGCAGGAAGTCGTGATCTTGCGGCGGAATCACCCCGCCGACCACCACCAGGATGTCGCGCCGTCCAAGTTTGGCAAGCTCTTCGATCACCTGCGGCACCAGCGTTTTGTGTCCGCCTGCCAGCGTCGAAATGCCAAGCACATGCACGTCGTTCTCGATCGCGTGGCGCGCGACTTCCTTCGGAGTCTGGAATAGCGGCCCGATATCCACGTCAAAGCCCTGATCCGCGAAAGCGGTCGCGATCACCCGCGCGCCGCGATCATGCCCGTCCTGGCCCATTTTCGCCACCAGAATCCGCGGACGGCGGCCTTCCGATGCCGCGAATGCATCCGCCATCGCCTTCGCTTTCCTGAAGTCGGCATCTGCGTTGCTCTCCGACGAATACACGCCGGAGATGCTCCGCGAACTCGCCTGATACCGGCCGAACACCTCTTCAAGAGCGTCGGAAATCTCGCCAAGCGTGGCCCGGACCCGCGCCGAGTTAACCGCAAGTGCAAGTAAATTGCTGTCGCCGGATCGCGCGCTTTCGGTCAAGGCCCTGAGCGCCGCCTCAACCGCTGCGCCATCGCGTGTTCTTTTCAGTTCCGCCAGTCGCTCGACTTGGATGCGCCGGACCGCGTCGTTGTCCACGTCCAACACTTCGATCGGCGCTTCTTCGGCCAGTGCGTACTTATTGACGCCGACGATGACTTCTTTCCCGGAATCGATGCGCGCCTGCCGCCGAGCCGCAGCTTCTTCAATCCGCATTTTCGGAACCCCGGCTTCGATCGCCTTCGTCATGCCGCCGAGCCGCTCTACTTCTCCGATCAGCTCCCAGGCCCGCTCCATCAGGTCGTGCGTGCGCCGCTCGACAACGTGCGACCCCGCCCACGGGTCGATCGCGCGGCGGATCTCCGTATCGCGCTGGAGGTAGATTTGCGTCTCGCGGGCAATCCGCGCTGAAAAGTCGGTAGGAAGCGCCAGTGCCTCATCCAGCGAATTCGTGTGCAGCGACTGCGTTCCGCCGCACACTGCCGCCATAGCCTCGATGCAGGTGCGCGCCACGTTGTTGAACGGGTCCTGCGCCGTCAGGCTCCAGCCGGAGGTCTGACAGTGCGTCCGCAACGCCAGCGACTTCGAATCCTTGGGGCCGAATTGCTTCACCAGCTTCGCCCACAGGACCCTGGCCGCCCGCAGTTTTGCGATCTCGGTGAAGTGATCCATGCCGATCCCGAAGAAGAACGAAATGCGCGGCGCGAACGCGTCGACGTCGAGGCCCGCTGCGATTCCGGCGCGAATGTACTCGACGCCGTCCGCCAGCGTGTACGCAAGTTCGATCTCCGGCGTCGCGCCCGCCTCCTGCATGTGATAGCCGCTCACCGAAATGGAATTGAACTTCGGCATGTGCTCGGCGCCATAGCGAAAAATATCGCTGACGATCCGCATCGACGCTGTAGGCGGATAAATATACGTATTCCGCACCATGAATTCTTTGAGGATGTCGTTCTGAATCGTGCCGCTGAGTTGCTCGGGCTTCACGCCCTGCTCCTCGGCGGCCACGATGTAAAACGCCATTATCGGCAGCACCGCGCCGTTCATTGTCATCGACACCGACATCTGGTCCAGCGGAATCTGGTCGAACAAGATCTTCATGTCGAGCACGGAATCGATCGCGACCCCCGCCTTGCCGACATCGCCCGTCACCCGCTCGTGGTCGGAATCGTACCCGCGATGGGTCGCCAGATCGAACGCCACCGACAGTCCCTTTTGGCCGCCTGCCAGATTGCGCCGGTAAAACGCGTTCGATTCCTCTGCCGTTGAGAACCCGGCGTATTGGCGGATCGTCCACGGCTGTAACGTGTACATCGACGCGTACGGACCGCGCAGGAACGGCGCAATTCCGGCCGCGTAGTCGACGTGCTCAAACTCCGCCGCGGCGTCGGATGCCTCTGGGGGCAACCCGGCGAGCTCGCGGGTGATTGCATCGAGATACCAACAGCCATTCGCCGCATCGCGGGCCAAATCCAGCCTGGACTCCTCCCTGAGCAGTCGCTCGATATTGCGGCCGAGTCTGGCATCCAGATGCGCGCCGCGAATCGCCAACGTATCCGCGCCGCCCAGAATCGCCGCCATCACCTGCGTCGTCGCATGCAGCAGATTTAGGTTCTCGTCGGCCGTCATGCCCACGGACCCGCAATGGACGTGCATGCGCATCAGCTCGCCGGTCGCCGCATGCCACAACGTTCGCGCAGCCCGCAGCTTGGCGATTTCCAGAAAGAAACGCGCACCTGCTGCGAACGTGAATCCGAACCCGGCTTCGCCTACGTCCCTGCGCCGCTTGCCTTCCAGGATCGCGGAATGCAATTGCTCCGAGACTGACAACGCCCCATCGACAACAATATTGCCTTCCGGATCGGCATCGAGCCATGCCCAATCGGCAGGAACGCCTGGAACCTCAACCGGAGCGATGTCTCCCCGCCGGTAGTACGGCTGGATCGCCAGGCCTTCGCCCGGCCGCCATACGAGCGTATCCTCGTAGCTCCGGCCCTTCAGATCCCGGCGGATCGCCGTGTCCCAGTCGATCGTGGGCGTCGGCGGAAAGTCAGCAAGCAGGTCGAGCTTATTCATGTGCGCCGCCGTCCTGCACAATCTCAAGCAGATACCCAAATGGCGCGTCCGCCCGCGATTTCGGATGCACGAAGAACACCGTCGTCCCCCGCGAACCCGGACGCGGAGCCGCATCGATAATCTGGAATCCCTCGCGCTGCATGTAATCGAATGCCGCGTGGATGTCGGCGACGCGTAAAGCGTAGTGCGCGAAACCGCCCTTGCCGCCGTTCTTGTCGATCAGCTTCTGGACTGGCGAATCTTCTCTGAGCGGCTCCAGCAATTGAATCAGATTCGGACCCGAACCGATCTCGAGCAGCACCTCGCGGACCTGATCGCCGCCCAACACGTCTTCCCGGTGTACCTCGCGAAAACCAAGCGTCTGGTAGGCGCTAACCTGTGCCTCTAACTGGCCGCGTGGAACTGCAATCGCAACATGGTCGACGAATTGAAATCCGGGGATATCCACT
>JBDTTK010000034.1:0-13303 GCA_039930685.1 Bryobacteraceae bacterium
CGCAGTTAATGCGGACCCGCAGAGCGGGGATCGGCCTTGTGGAAGCGAGTCACTTCGAACACCTGGCGGCCGTTGGCGTCCGGGACGGTCAGCAGCAGTTCCCGCGAGTAGCCGGCAGCCGACGCAATTGCGTCCAGTCGCTTCGCATTGCCTTTGAACTCTTCGTAGGCCGGCGTGTGGGAGACGAAGACTCCGTCGGTGTCCGCGAGCATTCGCAGGACGGATTGGCGGTCGGCGTCCGAGGGAGCCTCCGGCACCAGCGGGTCGCTTGCGACCACAAGAGGCAGTTTGGCCTGATGCAATAACGCCAGCGAGTTCACGACGCCCCAGTCCGTCACATAGATGTGCGACGCGGGAATGCCGGGCAGATCTTTCGACAGCCCAAAGATCGCGTCCGACCAGACACCGGTGGTCCCGTTCCGAGCGAATTGGACGTTGTACTGGTTGATGACGAGCAGGTTGGCAATCAGCAGTACGGCGATCACCGGCGCAAATAGCCAGTTTGGGCGAAGCGCGGCCGAAAAAGCGACCACGACAAACAGCACCGGGAACGGCCAAAGCAGGATCGTGTGGTGGGTTGCACCACCAGCGTCCTGCGTCATGGCCATGAGCAGCCAGGCGACTCCGAGGAAAACGAGAGAGAACAAGAGCGGCCTGCGAGTGGATTCGAACTCAGCCGTGACGTCCAAGCGTCGCGCGCGCCACCATATGGGCACCAGAGCGAGGGCGAGGAAGAACGCGTAAACGCCAAGTGTCTTGCGATGTTCGCCGATGCGGTCGCGCAATGCCCCGCCCCAACGCGCGACTGCGCATTCGGCGGTCTTGGGGTTGTCCATCCATTCTTCACCGGTGATGTAGCCGAACAGTCCGGAGCCGTTAGCGGCTAGTTCGACGTGATGGACTTTGGTCCCGATATTTGCGATCGCCACCTTCGCGTTCCCACGAAACGTGTTCATGGGCTTGCGCATGTTGTAGTTAATCAACGGAAAAGCCCCGACGGCGAATAGCGCGAGCGCGCCGAGAGCTTCGCGCGTGCGTAAGCCGCGCCACAGTTCTTTTGGGTAGACGATGAGCGTCGCGGCTCCCAGTCCAGCGAGCGCCCAGGCAAAGATCGCCTTGTTCCACATCGCCAAACCGAGGAAGAGTGCCGCGAGGCGGTAGCGTTTGGTAGCAGCAGCAAAGAGTGCCGAAGTGAGGAGCAAAATCTGCAGGGTCGTCGGCCCCCAGTCGAATGTGGTGGTTACGAGGTATGACGGTTCGGTAGCCAGGAGGAATGCGCCGGCAATCGCGGCCCGGCTTCCGGCTAATCGATTGAGCAGCAGGAAGAACAGCCAGATCGTGAGACCGCCTGCAATGACCATCGGGAGTCGAATGCTCCATGGGGAGGGCTGCCAAATCGCGAAAAGCGGGGCATAGAGCCAAGTTTTGAGAGCGCCGACGTAGCTCATTACCATCGTGGGGAGATGGCGCTTGAAAATGCTAATAGAACCCTCGGCCGGCAACGATCCGAACATGGGCAGAGAAAAAAGAGCCTCGTCGTTCTGGATTCCCGCGTAAGGAATAAGAAGACAGCCGAGAAGTATGAACAGCATACAGGCTGCGACGCCCCACATCCGATTGACAGGTGTGATACGATCTGGTGCCTGAGAGGACTGGGTGTGAGGCCTTGCCTGAGAGTTTTGCCGTTCCAGAACTACAGTATACGAGAGTGAAGGTTGGTGAAACGGGATGGAATCCGGAGACATCCAAAGCCGGTAAGTAGTGAGCCGGCGGGCCATACGGTTACGGCGGGACGAGATCATCCTATAGGATTCGTGGGATGAAGCCGATAGGAATCCGGTATAGGCAGCAGGCGGACAGAGATGAAAGAGGGCTAGGGCAGAGCGGCAATCGGTCGTGGTAAGGATTTGGCAGTTGACGTGCTTGACATGTGTGCTATGATGCGTGGAGTAGATTTTCGGGCTACCGTTTATTGGCCTCCTCCCTTCCGCGTCCAGCACAGGGATGAAAACGGTTCGGCTCCGCTCCCGACTCCCACAAAGAGTTCTGTACCGGCGTTGCGGTTTGGTGCGCGCAGGCGCGCATTTGGCAACGCGATGGTTGGTGGTCAGATTGGCCAGGTTTCTGAGGTCAACACCGCAATCAATGATGAAATTGCCTTAGTCGTTCGCGAAGCGGCATCCGAAGGTGGCGCTGTTGACGTAAGAGATGCTGTACTCGCGAACGAGCAAATCGATGAACGGGCCACTCACAACGGCAAGCGGGAATGGCGGCTCGGGTGCAAAAGAAATTTGACGATGTTGTGGATTCCAGACGTGCTGGAGTTGAACCTTTTCGAAGATCACAGCGTCTAAGACGGTATTGAAGCAGACGAAGAAAAAAACAAGATAAGTAAGTTTAGGAGAGAAGACCATGACGAAGACCGAAGTAAACAAATATCAAAAGATCCTGCAAACAAAGCAGGCCGAGCTCGAGATGATGGTTCGCAATCGCGATGGCATCGCCATCGAGAAGAGTCCGGATGCACTCGACGAAGTGCAGCACGCGGCTGAACGCGAACTCGCAATCCGTAACCTCGATCGCGATTCCAATCTTCTGCGCAACGTCCGCGGCGCGCTGCGCCGCATCGACGATGGCTCGTTCGGAACGTGCTTGCATTGCGAAGAGGACATCAGCCCGAAGCGCCTGGCCGCTGTACCGTGGACCCCTTATTGCATCCAGTGCCAGGAGATGGCGGATCGCAATCAGGAAGCCGGTGAAGAAGCGTTTGACGAAATGCTCAGCGCTGCCTAATCTGGCACCGTCCGCCTAACCGTAACATCCAGGGCGCGGCCCGCAAATTCGTGCGGAAGCCGCGCCCTTTGTATTTCCTGCTGCGTCTAAGACAGGGGTATCGTTTGGGACTGCGGTTTTAGTCACTCGTGTTCCGGCGTTTACCGGGGTGCTGGGCGTACTGATCCTTCTGTGCGAGCGGCCGATGGATTCTGTCCGTAACCACCCGCATCAGCCGGCGCATGTTTTTTTGATATCGGATTTCGCCGCGTGCGGCTGCGCGCGGCGGATAGGACAATTCCCTGCCGGCATCGTGTTTCACGCAGCCGAGCCGGAATTGTCCATTTCACGGGAGACGGCGCCTGCGGGTTGCTTCAAGCCCCAGCGGCTAGGACGCAAGCGTACCGCGGGTGCCGGACCGTTTCAGACAAGCCTACGAATGAATGAAAATGACGGAGTACATCCGGCCGGCTGCTTCGCCGTCGCGCCGGTACGAGTGAAACCGGTCGTCGCAGCGCGTACACGGCGCACCACTGTGAATCTGGCGCACGCCCGCAGCGAATAACTGACGCCGGTTTGTTTCCACCAAGTCGACGTGACGCTTCCCAGGCTGCGGAGTCCATTCCGGAAACCAGCGGGTAAATCGCGCGGCGACATCTTCGCTCACTTCGTAACAGCAGACACCGATTCCGGGTCCGATGGCCGCGACTACATCTTCGGGACGCGTTCCGAACAACGCTTGCATGGTTCGCAGTGTCGATGCGGTGACGTTCGCGTCGGTCCCCCGCCATCCGGCATGGACAGCGGCGACCGCGCGCCGCACGGGGTCGGCCAACAGGAGCGGAAGGCAGTCGGCGGTACGGACGCCGATCACAACACCGGGCGTTCGCGAGATGAGCGCGTCGCCTTCGCCTAGATGGCCCGGGACCGTGGCGACCTGGACACGATCCGAATGGATTTGCTTGAGATGCGCGAGACGGCTTTCGTCGAACCAATCAACCGCGTTGCGCGTCGCGAAGCCATGCTCGAGCCAGTCGAATTCGGACAGTTCGGGATAGCGGAGGACGATGTCGCTCATAGCTGATACAGCATGAAGTAGACGACGACGCCCGTCACCGAGACGTAGACCCAGATTGGGAACAACCACTTCACGACTTTCACGTGCTGCGCGAATTGGCCTTTGAAGGCACGGCGGACGGCGATGATCGCCAACACGGGCACCGACGCCGCAAGCACCGTGTGGGTGAACAGGATGGTGAGATAGGCGGTCCGCAGCAGGCCTTCGTGTTCGAATTTCTTCGATCCGGTTTCGTAGTGGTAAAAGAGATACGAAATGAGAAAGGCGGTCGAGACGCCGAGAGCCGACAGCATGACTTTCTTGTGCGCATCCCGCTTCTGGGCGTCGGTGCGTCCGCTGCGAATCAGGGAGTAGCCCCATACGAGCAGGACCGCGGAGGTCGCATTGAGGGTCGCGTTGACCGTGGGCAGAATGTGGACGTCGATCATGAAGTCGTTGCGTTCCGTTTGAAATCGGCGAAACGGTTACCCAGGCAGCAGCACTTTCGCGTCGCGGAACAACTGCTGGATTTGTGCCGTGTCGTCGCTCGGGTAGAAGCCCCGAATGCGGCCCTGCTTGTCGACCAGAGCGAATCGCGTGCTGTGTTCCAGCGTTCCGGTCACGTCGCCAAGGCGGAACACCTCCCTGGTAATGTGATGCAGACGGGGCTTGGGTCCGGTTAAGAAATACCAGCGTCCGCTTTCAGCATGGTAGCGACGCGAATATTCCGCCAGGACCTCTGGAGTGTCCCGATCCGGATCGACTGTGAACGAAACCAGCTTCACCGCCGAGGCGTCGCCATCGAGCCGGATCTGGAGCAGGCGCATCTGGGAACTCATCCGGGGGCAGGGGCCGGCACAGTTGGTAAAGATGAAGTCCGCGATCCATACGTGCCCATCAAGGGTCCGGCTGTCGAAGGGTTTGCCGGAGGAATCGGTGAGGTCGAATGGTTCGACGACGCCATACGACGGCAAGCTCACGTGGCCGGCGCAACCGCTAAGAAGAAATAGCGCCACCATCAGGCCGGCGAGCGCCCGCAACGAACCCTTAACCGATGACCAGCAATCCATAGAGCAATGGCAGGTAGACGACCGAGGTCAACAGAACTTTTCTCGCGTGCACCGTAGTCCGGTTGCGGGATACTTGCCACGCGGCATAGAGGAATCCGGCGCCGAGCGCTAACGCGCCAAATGCGTAGACGTTTCCGGCCATCGCGACCAGCTTTGGCAACAGACTGATCGGCACCAGCGCGAGCGCGTAGAGAAGAATCTGCCGCGACGTGGACTCGCCGTCCGGCTCGACAACAGGAAGCATACGGATACCGGCGCGCGCGTAATCCTCGCGGTACATCCAGGCGATGGCGTAGAAATGCGGGAATTGCCAGAGGAAGAGAATCAGAAACAGAGCCCACGCTTCGATGTTGAGCGTTCCCGCGGCGGCGGCGTAGCCGATCATGGGCGGCATCGCTCCGGGAATCGCGCCGATGGTCGTCGAATGATGCGTCCGCTGCTTCATCGGCGTGTAGAGAAACAGGTAACTGCCCAGAGTAAACAGGCCGAGCATGGCCGTGAGCAGATTCGCGCCCAGCCACAATTCGATGAACCCCGCGATCGACAGGCCGATGCCAAACAGAAGTGCACGAAGCGGAGCAATGCGTCCGGCGGGAATCGGGCGGTCCTGCGTGCGGCGCATCTTGGCGTCAGCTTCGCGCTCGTACCATTGGTTCAGTGCCGCCGTGCCGGAGGCGATCAACGCGGTCCCGAGGATGGTGTGCAGCAGGACGATCCACTGCCAGGCAACTTCATTGTGTGATCCGAAATTGCGCGCGCCGAAGAAAAAGCCGATTGCCGTGCTCATCAGGATGAGCCAGGTGATGCGCGGTTTTGTGAGCTGCAGGTAATCGCTCATCGGGTCGCCAACTTCGAGGAGGGCGCGGAAAGGGAATCGTACTGAGCTTGTTCGATTGCGGCGCTCTTCGGACGAACATTGCGCCCGACGAGGATGGCGAGCGTAATCGCGGATGCCATCGTCAGAGCTCCCGTGGCGACGTGCGCAACGGTGAAGCCGATCATCGCGGCCTTGGCGTTCGCCGTGTCGGCAGGCTGCAGGCGCGTCATGAACGCGGCCACACCCAACATGACTTGGACGAACGTAATGCCAAGGAGGGCGAGTCCCGCCGGCCGCAACGCTTTGTGATTGGGAAACTGCGTGAGGGCGAAGATCGCCGTCATCACGAGTGCGCCCCCAATCACGAAGGCTCCGAGGAGATGGGGAAAGATGCCGATGGCGCGGTGCCGGAATCCGGCGCCGAGCGCGACTTGAATCAGGACCAGCACAGGCGCGCTAAAGGCCATCGCACGCATGGAAGGCCAGCCGCCGTCCTGAACCGGGTCCGGACCCTTTTGCCATGCGGGCGAAGTAAACAGGGCGACGGCGACAGTGGTCGAGAAGAACAGCTCCGCGAGGCAGGCATGCGCCATGCTGACGCCCTTCGGGAGCATGAGAAGAACGGTGAGCCCACCGAGGACGCCCTGCGCGATGACGGTGCCGAGAGCCAGCCAGCCCAGGCCCTTCATCCAGCGCCGTTTTTCCACGATGTGAAGGAAGATGACCAGCCCGATGGTCATCATTCCGATGGCTGTGGCGACCATGCGGTGGCCGTGTTCGTAAAAGACGCCGCCGACCATTTCGGGCATGATCCGACCGTAAGACAAGGGCCAATCGGGAACGGAGAGTCCGGCTTCATTGCTGGTGACCAGACCGCCGGCCACTACCAGAAACAAGGTGCACACCGCGAGCAGCACGGAATAGCGGTGCAACCAAACGTTGGACATACTTCTTGGGTGGGACTCCATCTTTAGTGTACAACGCATCCCCGAGCTGGTGACCGTTTCAAGGGATGCCTTCGCTGTTTGGGCGCTCCTACAATCTGGATGATCGAAACGCGGCGGAAGTCCAATCTAAATCGAGGTCCGCGGCTTCGAGCTCGGACGCCTAATGCGACATCGCGTAAATGATGGTGTTGACGCCGTACCGGATCGCCATGCCGGAAAACTTCTCCGGGTAGCTCGGGTCATCTGCATACTCCCACGCGTCGCCGATGTCGGAGTTGTAGGAAATGGCGACCAGGATGCGCCCGTTGTCGTCCTTGATCGCCCGCCAGTGCGCTCCGATGCCGTCGTTCTTGTAACCGCGATAGAGATGCGCGGCGCCCGGGACCTGAATGCGGTCCTTCAGATCGTAGAGCGCATGAAACATAGGATCGGCATCGTCGATATCGACGATCTGGCGGTCGGGGAAGACGCGATGCATGACCTCGGTAAAGACGCCCCACTCGACCGACCCATGGAAGTCGTCCGCCATGAAGAATCCGCCGCGCAGGAGATAGTCGCGAAGGACTTTCGCTTGGGCGTCCGTCAACGTCCATTCGCCGACCTGAACCGCATAGAGCCAGGGCCAGTTGTACACCTCGTCGCCGTCATCCAGATTGACGGGCTGCTCCGCGGAGCGGATGTGGATGCGGGTTAAGCGGCGGACGGCCTGCGAAAAATGCCGGTCGGCTCGCGGATAGTCCTGCGTCCAGAGTGAGAGGCCTTTCCACCAGTCGCCGTCGAAACGGCCACGATACCCGTCATTCCAGCCGGGCGGGAACATGAGGCGGGCGAACGCGAACTCTGTCCGCTCGTCTGCGTCGGGCGGCGTCTCAAACCGCCGGTATTCAACGCCGGGAAACTGGTGGAAGGGGCGCTGTCCCCACAGAAGGCCACCGAGAACGGCGCACACCGCTCCGGCTGCGAACAGGAAAGTGAGCTTGCTCCTGGGCATCGACCGCGTCCGTCGGACCTCGTCTCAAGAATACCTTGCCGACGGCGGCGGGAATGCGATGCGTCGTTTCAGAATGTGAGGGAAACCGTTCCGCGATTTGCGGTTAGATGCCGGGACCGGAGCCGCGTCCGAACTGCTTTTCGTGTTCTTCGCGTTCCTTGCGCATCCGCTCGTATTCGGCGCGCTGCTGCTCATTGAGAATCCCGCGGACCTTCTCGACCTGCTGGCTGCGGATGGTGTCGAATTCGGGCTTGTTGCGCTCGCGCACAATATGAAAGCGGGCGCGAGTTTCATCCAGGATGTTGTCCAGCTTCTTCGCCTGTTCGCTGTCCAGTTTGAGGCGCGTCTGCATCTCGTTGAGATACTTTTTGCGGTATTCGTCAGAGCTTGACTTGCCGGTCTTGTTGGCGCTTACGGGTGCAACGGTATACAACCGGTAACCAAACGCCCCGACAGCAACACCGCTGAGAAACAGCAGCGTCACGTTCACCGCGACCGAGAGTTTCGACAACTTCATGGTATGTGGATCCCTTGGAAAGCCTATCGCCGCGCCCCTAGAACGTCCGCGCCGGCGACAGCATCGACGGCCACGATGTCTTCGGAATGCTCCGCGGCCAAGACATCGACGTAGGTCGCCGAATAAACCTGCGAATTTTGGTAGCGCGGAATGAGTACGGCGGCCATCAAGAGAGTGATGATCGCGGCGGCGCCCACGAGCGCGCCGGTAAGGCGGCGGAACATAAGGCCGGAATTCTGCCGCGCTTCGATACGCTGCCACAACCCGGGCATGAAGGCCGCACTGGCGTCCCGATCGGGCATCGAAGCCCGGTACGCAGCAAAGACCGCGTCCAGTTTGGAATCAAGATTCTGCATTTTCTACCTTCCGCCTACCTATCTACATTCCTTCGGAACGTGTCTACCCGCCCTGCGTTTCGTTCGCCTCGGCCCGTGCGGTAGTTTCGGCTTCCATCGCCTCAAAAGCCTTCAAGACCCGCTGCCGGGCCCGAAACAGTCGTACCTTCAACGCGTTTTCATTCACGTTGTAGACTTTCTCGAGTTCCCTCAAAGAAAGCCCTTCCACTTCTTTCAGGCTTAGCAGAATTCGATCCTCTTCGGAGACCCTGCCTAGCAAAGATTGTACTAGCTCTCGAACCTTCGTCTTGTGCTGGTCGTCGTTGTTCTGACGGCCTCCAGCCGCGGCATCGGCGAGCATGACTTGCTGCTCACTCAAATCCGCCATCCGCGATTCCTGCCGCCGCCGCTGACGCCGTAAATAATCGTAGGCCGCGTTCACCGTCAAGCGATACAGCCAAGGCTCGAACACTTCCGGAGTACGCAACTGGTCGAGTGAGTAATAGAGGCGTAAGAACACCTCCTGCCCGACGTCCTCCACATCCTCCGGCCTGCCGATCAAACGCGCGATCGTGCCTAGAATTCTCTTCCGATAGGCCTGCACGACCTGATTGAAGGCCGCACTGTCGCCGCTCCGCGCCCGCTGGATCAGATCGAATTCAACCAGCATGACCACCGAAAAAGGCGGCCAAGATCAAAATCTCCTTTGCCATAGGGAAGGCGCGTCCGCCAACTGCTAGGTTACAGGAAACGATGGAGTTTCGCCTTAGCAAAGTGTCATCTGGCCCCAAGCTTCCCTCTGGACACCGCTCGGGCCGGATTTGCCCGTAAGCCTATAGTCCAAAAGGAAGGTCTGCTCGCAATCGCTGGTTGCACGGGGATTCGCATGGCCTTCATACCTGTTCGTTCGGCCTCGGCGAACATATCGGGTTCCATGAGAATGGCCGAATGGACCACTAACTCTCACGCCAGGAACGGGTGGGCACTTCCCCGAGTAGCTTCGCCACCGTACTGCAGCCGCGTGAAGCCGTTTCTGCTTCCATGTAATTTTTTTCTCCGACACCAGATCGCCTGTAAGTGATGCAAGGGAGCCAGCAGTTCCGGACAAGATGAAAGATCGATGGACGAACTGTTCCGTGACGCAACTGGTAGGCTGTCGTAGATTGTTTGCGCGGCAAGGACGGATTGCAAAGCCAATCGCAAATCGCTACGCCCATACGGCAGGGAGCCCAGACTTGATCCAGGCACTCGCTGTCTGGCCGTGAAGGGCGCGTTGCGCATTCCGGTTCGCTCGACCGCCTCGGGCATTGGATGCTCGTGTGGAATGGACGGCTCGTAAGAACGAACCTTCGCGGCTTAGTCCATCAATTGCGACAACGGCTGTACCAATTGTTCAGAAGTGAACAGCGCCACTCCGCGCATCTTCAGTGAACCGCCGGCGTCGGGCGTGTCCGGGATTTCTGGAACGGAACAGAATCCAATTTCGTTGCATCCTGAGCGCATGTCAAGAACATCCAAAGGAAAGTGGGTAGTCGAATCTGCGGCAGTGGGACGTTACTTCTCGAGGAACGTCAGGTAATTCAGTTACGGTAACTTTCGGGCCGAAAAGTTACAGAGCGCGTATAGACTACAGATGACTTCGAGCGGTTCTCTTCACCGTGTGGTGACAGAAACTCAACAGACTCTCGATGGTTCGCCGGACGCCGTTGCGACGGCGCTGGGCCGTCTTCTGCAGAGCCGCGCGTTCCGTCGCTCCGAACGACTGTCGCGGTTTCTCTCTTTCGTGGTGCAGGAATTCCTGCGAGGGCGAGCTTCGGACCTGAAAGAGTTCACAATCGGCGTCGAAGTCTTCGACAAGCCCCAGTCTTTCGATTCGCGTACGGATCCGATTGTGCGCGTCGAAGCACGCAGGCTCCGAAAGAAATTACTGCAGTTCTACTCCACCGAAGGCCGCCACGAAACGTTGCGGTTCGACATGCCGATCGGCGGATACTCCCCGGTAATCCGTGATACCCGGCTTGCTCCGGCGGAGCCGATTGTGCTCGGGACCGCGCGCCCGTTCGGCGCGGGCCTTGCCGTGCTGCCATTTGTAAATCTCACGGGCGACGGGGATAACGATTACTTTTCCGATGGCCTGACTGAAGAACTCATCGTCGCGTTGACGAAGCTTGACGGCCTGCGGGTGGTGGCTTGGAATTCCGCGTCGAGGCTACGAGGGCTGGATCTCGCGGAGGCCGGCCGCCGATTGGGTGTTCCGACCGCGCTGACAGGCAGTGTACGCCGGTCGGGCGACTGCCTCCGCATCACGGCGCAACTCGTATCGACCGAAGATGGCCGCTTTCTCTGGTCGGAGAACTTCGACCGCGACGCAACGCAGATCTTTGCCGTGCAGGAAGAGATCGCGTCGGCGATGTCGCAGACCTTACGCGTGCGGCTCACGCCTCAGTCTCCGCGACGCCCGACAAACAGCCTCGAAGCCTATCACTTATTCCTCAAAGGCCGGTTCTTCTGGAATAAGCGGCTGAAGGACGACTTACGCAAGGCGATCGCTCTCTTTGAGCAGTCGATTGCCCTCGATCCGAACTATGCGGAAGCACACGCCGGACTAGCCGACAGTTGGATTGTTTTGGCAAAACTGGGCGTCGAAGATCCGTCTCGCGCCATGCCTTACGCGAGGGACATCGCGCTGCGGGCGCTCACCGTGGACGCCAGCATTGCGGACGCGCATGTTTCCCTCGGATCCGTGGAGGCAATTTATTGGTGGAATTGGCCGGCTGCTGAACGGCACTTCCAGGAAGCTCTGGCGTTGCGCCCGAAGTATGCGACCGCTCACCATTGGTATGCCTACGACTACCTGGCGCCAATGGGGCGTCTTGAGGAAGCCACCCGCGAACTCGAGCGGGCTCTTGAGGCGGACCCGCTGTCGGTAGTCATCCACTCCAGTTCCGCGTTTGTTTCCTGGCTCTGCGGGCGCTATGACGACTCGATCGCGATGTTCCGCAAAGCAATCGACCTCGACTCAGGATTTCAGAGGGCTCATCTTGGAATTGCGCGCTCCCTGCAATCCGCCGGACGCTTCGAAGAGGCCTGCGCAGAACTCGACTCGGCCACGGTCGCAGTCGGAGACATGCCGGAATTGGAAGCATTGCGGGCGCACGCCGCTACTCTCCGCGGCCATGTGCAGGAGGGACGTAAGCGCGCCCTGCAGCTGGAGAAGTTGGCGGAAGTGCGGCCGATCATGCCCTATGTCCTCGGGCGCGCGTGGCTCGATCTGGATAACGACAAGATGTTCGCCTACCTCGAGAGAGCGGTCGCCCTGCGGGATCCGCGCATGGTCCACCTCGGCGTCGCGCCGATCTATCGGGGCGTGCGGGGCGATCCGCGCTATACGCGGCTGCTGCGGGCGATCGGCATTCCAGCGGGCGCTTAGCTTCTCGCGGCGAAGCGCAAAGCGGCAGACCCTTCCTCGAAATTCGGGACAAATCTTCGCCAGCGACGCTCAAGGTTCCTGGCCTGACACCCGATTAATAGCTTGAAAGACTGTAGTCCAAGTCTGGCGCTCTACCCAAGTCGGACGGCGCCGGACCGGGTGGGCACGCCAGATTCGCTTTGGCGTCAACCGAATGGGGCAGGATGCGGCAAACAAAGGGTGGAAGAGTACGAAGGCCAGTAGCAGGGCGGCGAACTATTTTGGTGTGACATGGGTTGCTAAGTCCCGGAAGCAATTCGTGCTCACAGACTTACATGATATAATTGGGGGGAGTCGATAAGTAGAGAGGGAAACACCCTCCACCCGGCCGACCTCTTTCAAACGTTGATGTCCAAAGCATGACGGTCTAGGCTCCATCGGGAAAGAAGAGGTCTGCAGAAAAGGTCCGGCATGTACAACTCATTTTTTGGTTTCGAGGAGAGCCCGTTCAGCCTCAGCCCTGATCCGGCCTTCCTGTATCGGAGCGAGCAGCACGAAGAAGCGCTGGCGAATCTTGTGTACGGAGTCCAGAGCCGTAAAGGGTTCATCGTGCTTACCGGAGAGGTCGGAACCGGGAAGACGACGATGCTGGAGTGCTTGCGGGATTATCTCGAAGCGCAGTACATCGAGTTCGCATTTGTCTTCAATTCCCGGATCACGGCGGATCAATTTTTCGAAATGATCGCCTACGATTTGGATCTTCGGTGCGAACGCACCTCTAAGACCGAAGTACTTTTCGCCCTGAATCATCTGCTGCTGCAGCAGGCGACCGAAGGACGCACGACGGTGCTGATCGTCGACGAGGCGCACAATCTCGAATGGGAAGTTCTCGAAGAGATTCGCCTGCTCGGCAACCTGGAGAATCGGCGGGGCAAGCTGCTCCAGATCATCCTTGCGGGACAGCCCGAATTCGACCGCAAACTGGATGCGCCGAATCTGCGTCAGTTGAAGCAGCGCATCGTGCTTCGCACCAATCTGCATCCCTTCAGTGAAGCCGAAACGATCGAGTACATCAACTCCAGGTTCAGCAAGGCCGGCGTTCCGGATCAGCAGATTTTCAGCGAAGAACTGATTCGCGAACTCCACATCCGCGCCCAGGGAATTCCGCGTCTCATCAATACGATCTCCGACAACTTGCTGCTGACCTGCTTCGCAATGGAAAGCCAGACGGCGTCCGTCGAAATGCTGGACGAGGTCTGCAAGGATATGCGGATCGAGTGGCCCGGTGCAAGGCAGCGCGGCGGACGGTCACGGTACGCGGACGAGACCTACGAAAAGACGCCCTTTTACACGCCAAGCGGCGACTAGAGTAGCTAGCTGCGCGCAAG